>NZ_JBHVDI010000075.1:0-17362 GCF_042802875.1 Kocuria sp. NPDC057446
CCACCGGTGGTGGGACGGGTCCGCGGGGCGGGCCGGCTCGGTGCCGGTCGCCGGTCGTCAGTGCTGGTGGCCGTGCCCGTCCGCGTCGTCGGCGGGCTTGTCCGTCACGAGCGTCTCGGTGGTCAGCACGAGCGCCGCGATGGACGCGGCGTTCTGCAGCGCCGAGCGGGTGACCTTGACCGGGTCGATGATGCCCGCGCCGACCATCTCGACGTACTCGCCGGTGGCGGCGTCGTAGCCGTGCCCGGGCTCGAGCTCGGCCACGCGGGAGGCGACCACGGCGCCGTCCTGGCCGGCGTTCTGGGCGATCCAGTACAGCGGCTGCCGCAGGGCGCGGCGGACGATGCCGAGCGCGGTCGCGGCGTCGCCGGTGAGCCCGAGGTCGGACTCGTCCAGGACCTTCGCGGCCTGCACGAGGGCGGTGCCGCCGCCGGAGACGATGCCCTGCTCGAGGGCCGCGCGCGTCGAGGACACGGCGTCCTCGATGCGGTGCTTGCGCTCCTTGGCCTCCACCTCGGTGGCGGCGCCGACCTTGATCACGGACACGCCGCCGGCCAGGCGCGCCAGGCGCTCCTGCAGCTTCTCGCGGTCCCACTCGGAGTCGGTGCGCTCGGCCTCGGCGCGGATCGTGGCGACCCGGTCCTGGATCTCGGCCTCGGTCCCGCCGCCGTCCACCACGGTGGTGGTGTTCTTGGTGACCGTGACCCGGCGGGCGGTGCCCAGCTGCTCCAGGGTGACCTGGTCGAGGCTGATGCCCAGCTCGGCGGTGATGAGCTGACCGCCGGTGAGGACGGCGAGGTCCTGCAGGATCGCCTTGCGGCGGTCGCCGAAGCCGGGGGCCTTGAGCGCCACGACGTCGAGGGTGCCGCGCAGCTTGTTGACCACGAGGGTGGACAGGGCCTCGCCCTCGACGTCCTCGGCGATGATGGTCAGCGGCTTCTTGGCCTGCAGGACCTTCTCCAGCACGGGCATGAGCTCCGGGACCGAGGAGATCTTGCCCTGGTACAGCAGCACCAGGGAGTTCTCCATGACCGCTTCCTGGCGCTCGGCGTCGGTCACGAAGGACGGGGACAGGTAGCCCTTGTCGAACTGCATGCCCTCGGTGACGTCGAGCTCGACCTCGGTGCTCGAGCCGTCCTCGATCGTGATGACGCCGTCCTTGCCGACGGTCTCGAAGGCCCGGGCGATGAGCTCGCCGATCGCCGGGTCCTGCGCGGAGATGGTCGCCACGTGGGCGACGTTGGCGCCCTCCACCGGGCGGGCGTTCTCGAGCAGGCGCTCCGAGACGGCCTCGACGGCCTTCTCGATGCCGCGCTTGAGGCTCAGCGGGTCGGCGCCGGCGGCCACGTTGCGCAGGCCCTCCTTGACGAGCGCCTGGGCGAGCACGGTGGCGGTGGTGGTGCCGTCGCCGGCGATGTCGTCGGTCTTCTTGGCGACCTCCTTGACGAGCTCGGCGCCGATCTTCTCGTACGGCTCGTCGAGCTCGATCTCCTTGGCGATGGACACGCCGTCGTTGGTGATCGTGGGGGCGCCCCAGGCCTTCTCGAGGACCACGTTGCGGCCGCGCGGGCCGAGGGTGACCTTGACGGCGTCGGCCAGCGTGTTCAGGCCCCGCTCGAGTCCGCGGCGTGCCTCTTCGTCGAAAGCAATCATCTTTGCCATGTGACTTCGTCCCTCCTGGACGGTAGACAAACGGTCGACCTCCACGGTGCCCGCGACGGACGGCGCGCACGACGGCGGACTCTTCCCGACGCCGTGCGGCACCTCACCGTGGTGGTTGAGGTGTCACTCCTGTGCCGGTGGCTGCCCGGGTCGGGCCGGGGACCGAGCCATTAGCAGTCCACACGACTGAGTGCTAATCGCAATCTTGGCACTCGTCCTCGGAGAGTGCAAACCCTTTGAGCCGATTCGGCTCAGCCCTGCCACTCCTCGCGGAGCACGCCGTAGATCATCCGGTCGTAGTACTCGCCGCCGACCTTGCGAGCCCGGCGGATCCGGGCCTCCTCCGTGAAGCCCAGCTTCTCCGCGACGCGGCACATGCCGGTGTTCCCGCTCCACGTCTCGAGATCCAGGCGGTGGGAGTCGGAGCGGGCGAAGAGGTGGTCGATCCACAGGCGCAGGGCCTCGGTGCCGTAGCCGCCGCTCCAGTGCTCCGGGGAGTACACGGTGATGCCCAGGGAGCGCAGCGGCAGCAGGTGCGTGCCGTCCCCGGGGTCCTCGGTGGGCTTCTCCGAGAAGTACCAGGACACCTGGCCGATGAAGCGGTCGTCCGCGGCGTCGGCGATCACCATCGTCTCGCGCGGGTCCGGCCAGTCCCCCGCCGCCACGTGCTCGCGGAGCGTGCCCAGCCAGCGCTGGGCGCCCTCGGCGGTGAAGTTCGGGTAGAACGGGCCGTCCGTGCGCTGCCACTCGTGCTCACCGCCGCCCTCGGGCGGCATGATCCACGCCTCGTAGGCGGTCAGGTCCGCCTCGGTCCAGTCGCGGACGCGGACTCGGCTTCCTTCGATCTGCACGGTGCTTCCTTCCGGTGGCGTCGGGGGCGTCGCCCGGGGGCGGTTCGGGGGTCTCGGCCGGTTCAGGGGTTCCCGGCCGGCTCAGGGGCCGGTGGACGCGGTCCCCGGAGCGGAGGCCGCGTCGGCGGGCGCGTTCAGGAACGAGACCACGCCGACGCCGAGGGTCAGCACTCCGGCCAGGACGATGGCGGTCAGCTCCCGGGCGCCCACGCGGACGGCCGGGCGGACACCGCGGTGGGCGCCCTGGCGAGGACCGTCCTCGGGAACGTCGTCGAACTCGTCGTGCGGGTACTGCGTCATCCGAGGTCCCCCCGCTGCCGGCGCAGCCTGGTCACGAGCATTGGGTCGTGCTCGAGAGCGGCGCGGGTGTCGATCAGGACGTTGAGCCGCTGGTAGTAGTGGGTCGGCGAGAGGTCCAGGCGGCGGCGGATCTCCATCTCCTTCGCCCCCTGGTACTTCCACTGCAGGTTCTCGAGGGCCAGGATCTCCCGGTCCCGGTCGCTCAGACCGGTTCCACCGCCGGACGGCTCCCCGTCCGGCACAGGGTCTCCGCCCGGCACAGGGTCTCCGCCCGGCGCGGAGTCCCCGCCGTGGACGGTGTCCTCGCGCGGCGCCGGGTCCGCACCGGGTCCGTCGTCGTCGGGCCGGACGCCCTCGGGCGCGGCGTGCTCGCCGGTCACCGCGACTCGGCCCTGGGCCGCACGGACACCGTGGTCAGCTGCGCGTCCTCGCCCGCGTCCACGACGGCGCGCACCGCCGCGGCGACGGACTCCGGACGGATGTAGCGCTCGGGGACGTACTCGTTGCCCAGGCTCGCCTGGATGTCCCGCTGCATCTGCGTGTCGACCGGGCCGGGGTGCACCGAGCTGACCACGACCCCGTCGGCCGCGACCTCCTGGCGGAGCGAGTCGGCGAGCGCGCGCAGGGCGAACTTCGAGGCCGCGTAGACGGCGTCCCCGCCCCGGGCGGTGAGCCCCGAGCCGGAGTTGAGGAACACGACCTTGCCCCTGGCGGCACGCAGGGCCGGCAGCAGGATCCGCGTCAGCTCCGCGGGGACCACCACGTTCAGCTCGAGCTGCGCCCGCCAGTCCGCCGCAGAGGCGGCCTCCACGGTCGTGCGCCCGGCCACGGCCGCCGAGTGCACGAGGACGTCGACCCGGTCCAGGTCGGCCAGCACGCCCGGCAGGGCCTCGACGTCGGTCAGGTCGGCGGCGCGGACGGTGACGTGCGGGAGCTCGGCGAGCTCGGCCAGCCGGGCGGCGTCGCGGCCCAGCGCCAGGACGTCGTGGTCGCGGGCGAGGTCCACCACGCACGCGCTGCCGATGCCTCCGGTGGCCCCGGTGACGACGGCGAGTGGTCGGATCTCGGTGCGGGAAGCGCTCATGCGCCCACTCTAACCAGTCCGCCGCCGCTCCCGCCCGCCCCTCCCCGAAGGGGCCGGGACCGTGACGACCCCGGTATCCTGGCCCGCAGCCGAGCACGCGGAGGAGCCCCATGGCAGCCGACCACCACGCCGCGGGGGATCCCGGGGCGGACCCGGACAGCGCGGAGGAGCCCTCCTCGCCGGCGCAGATCACGAAGCCCTCGTGGCGCTACATCCTGCGCCGCACCGTCCACGAGTTCCGCCGCGACGAGTGCACGGACTCGGCGGCGGTGATGACGTTCTTCGCCGTGCTGTCCATCTTCCCGGGGCTGCTCACGGTGGTGTCGATGCTCGGCGTCGTCGGCCAGGCGGAGGCGACCACCAGGACCCTGCTGCGCCTGTTCGAGGAGTTCGGGGTCCCCGAAGGGGCCGTGGCCGTGCTCGAGGGGCCGATCGGCGAGCTCACCGGGTTCCCGTCCGCGGGGCTGGCGCTGGTCACCGGTCTGGTCGGCGCCCTGTGGACGGCCTCGGGCTACGTCCGGTCCTTCGGGCGGTCCATGAACCGGATCTACGAGGTGGAGGAGGGCCGCCCGGTCTGGAAGCTCTACCCCCTGATGATCGGGGTGACCCTGTCCCTGATGGTCCTCGTGGTGGGCATGATGCTGCTCCTGCTGCTCTCCGGGCCGGTCGCGGAGCGGCTCGGCGGGCTGATCGGCCTCGGCGAGGCGGCGCTCCAGCTCTGGCAGGCCGCCCGCATCCCTGCCTTGCTGCTGCTGCTCGTGTTCATGATCGCCCTGCTGTACTACGCCACGCCGAACATCCGGCTGCCGAGGTTCCGGTGGCTGAGCATCGGCTCGGTGGTCGCCATCCTGGTCATGGCCGCGGCGACCAGCGGGTTCACCTTCTACGTCTCCAACGTCAACGACTACAACGCCACCTACGGGGCCATCGGCGGCGTGATCGTCCTGCTCCTGTGGATCTGGATCATGAACATCGTGCTGCTCGCCGGGGCCGAGCTCAACGCCGAGATCGAGCGCGGACGCCAGCTCCAGGCCGGGATCGAGGCCGAGGAGAACCTGCGCCTGCCGCCGAGGGACCTCCGGGGGGTGCGGAAGATGCGGGCGAAGGAGGACGAGCTCGTCGAGGAGGGCCGCGCCCTCCGGCACCGGCACACCGGTCCGGGCGGCGGTGCGGACCGGCCGTCGGACACCGGCACCGCGGACGACGCAGCACCGGCCTAGAGTGGTGCCCGGCACATCCGGGTCCGCACCTGCCGGCGCACCGGTGCCCGGACCGGCACCTGACGTCCGTCCCCGCGGCGGACGCCCGCACGACACCCGCACCGACACCCGCACCGAGGAGCACCGTGAGCGAGCCCCAGCCCCTGGACAGGATCATGGCCTCCGACTGGGCGGAGGCCCTCGCCCCGGTGGAACCGCAGATCCGGCAGATGGGCCGGTTCCTGCGCGAGGAGCACGCCGACGGGCACCGCACGCTCCCGGAGGGCGCGGCCGTCCTGCGGGCGTTCCAGGACCCGCTGGAGCAGGTCAGGGTGCTGGTCGTCGGACAGGATCCCTACCCCACTCCCGGCCACGCCATGGGCCTGTCCTTCTCGGTGCAGCCCCACGTGCGCCCCGTGCCGCGCTCCCTGCAGAACATCTACAAGGAGCTGCGGGACGACCTCGGCATCGAGCCGCCGGAGCACGGGGACCTCTCCGCGTGGTCGCGCCAGGGCGTGATGCTCCTGAACAGGGTCCTCACCGTGCGCGAGGGGACCCCGGCGTCCCACCGGGGCCAGGGCTGGGAAGCGGTCACGGAGCGCGCCATCAAGGTCCTCGCCGACCGCGGGACCCCGCTGGTGGCCATCCTGTGGGGCCGGGACGCGCGGAGCACCGCCGCGTGGCTGGACGGCTTCCCCACGGTCGAGTCCGCGCACCCGTCCCCGCTGTCCGCGTCCCGGGGCTTCTTCGGCTCCCGGCCGTTCTCCCGCACGAACCAGCTCCTCGAGCAGCAGGGCGCGGAGCCGGTCGACTGGCGGCTGTGACGCCGGGGGCCTCCGTTAGGGTGGGCGGCATGACGACGACCCTCGGGGCCAGGCCCACCCGACCCCGCAAGCCGCAGCTGAACCTGACGGTCCGCTCGCGTGAGCTGCTGTCCCCGTCGATGGTCCGGGTGGTCCTGGGCATCGACGAGCCCGAGCGCTACGCGGACATCGTCCCCCCCGAGAAGTACGTGAAGCTCGTCTTCCTCCGGCCCGGCACGGAGCACTCCGCCGCGGACCCAGGACGCGCCCCGGACTACTGGCAGCTCAAGGAGGACCTGCCGGGCGACCGGCAGCCGGTCACCCGCCACCTCACGATCCGCAGGTACGTGCCCGAGCGCCACGAGCTGTGGATGGACTTCGTGCTGCACGGCGACGACGGCTTCGCGGGCCCCTGGGCGGCCCGCGCCGAGCCCGGGGACCGCATCATCGCCCTGGGCCCCGGCGGGAAGTGGACGCCCGCCCCGGACGCGGCGTGGACCCTCATCGCCGCCGACGACGCCGCGGTCCCCGCCGCTCTCGCCGTCCTGGAGGCGCTCCCCGCCTCCGCGCGCGGGGAGGTGCTCCTGGAAGTGGACTCGCCCCGCGACGTGCAGCCGGTGTCCGCGCCGACCGGGATGGCGGTGCGCTGGGTCTTCCGCTCCGAGATCGGCGGCGACGAGGTCCCCGCCCTGGTGCGTGCCGTGCGCGGGGCGGGATGGCCCGCAGGCCCGGAAGGTGTCCAGGTCTTCGCCCACGGCGAACGGGAGGTCATGAAGGCCCTGCGCGAGGAGCTGTTCACCCGCCGCCGGCTGGAGCGGGACCAGGTGTCGTTGTCCGGCTACTGGGCCCGGGGCCGCACTGAGGACGTGTTCCAGGCCGAGAAGAAGCTGCCGGTGGGCCAGGTCCTCTGAGCCGGGGCCGGGGGCCCCGTGCAGCCCGTCCACGAGGTGCCGCCGGGACGGGCACTGTTCTTCGCATCGGCTCCTGGGCCGCAGCCGGTGCTCCTGCCCGGCCGGACTCCCGCACGGCCGGCGCTCCTGCGGGACGGGTCGGCCGGCCGCTTGCCGGCGTGCTCTTATGGTGTCCGACCCGGCAGGGACCATGGAGCATGACCACCATCGCGGAACGGCCGCGGACCCCGGAGGACGCCCTCCGGCAGGACACGGAGCCGGCCGGGACCGACCGTGAGTACGCCGCTGCCGTCGCCGAGCTGGTCGAGGACGCCCGGGCAGAGGCCCGGGCTGCGGGCCGGCAGCTGCGGACGGTCCACCGGATGTGGCAGCTGCAGGAGCGGGCCCACGAACATCGGCTCGCCACGCGCTCCTGTCGGCCGGCCGAGCGCTCCGGACGTCCCGCGCCGGATGTCCCGGAGCCGGAGCGGCGCACCGTGCTGGACGTGGCCGACGAGATCGGCCCGGCGCTGAGGCTGCCGGCGGGCACAGCGGTGCGACGGGTCGAGAACGCGATCCTGCTGGCCGAGTGCCTTCCGCAGGTCCTGCAGGCGCTGGAGTCCGGAACGGTCACGCTGCGACAGGCCGAGGTGATCGTGGACCTGTGGCGGGATCTGGCGGGCAGGGCCGACCGACCGCCCGAGCAGTGGGCGGCCGGCGACTCCGTGGTCCGCGTCGTGGACGAGCTGCTGGAGAAGGCCAGGACGGTCACCGTGGCGCAGCTCCGGGCGCTCGCACGCCGCCGACGGTCCTGGCTGCTGGCCGGCACCGAGGAGGACCGCCACCGGGTGGCCCACCGTGGCCGCCGGGTGTGGCTCGAGCCCGAGGAGGACGGCATGGCACGGCTGTGCGCGCTCCTGGACGCCGCCACCGCCCACGCCGTCCTCCACCGGCTCGCGTCCATCGCCTCGCGGGTGGATCCGCTCGGCCCGCGCCCCGATGTGCCGGGGTGCACCGGGGCGGATCGGGACACCGGTCACGGCTCCGCCCAGGACACCGGCCAGAACGCCGGCCGGAACGCCGGCCGGAACACCGTGCAAGGCCCCGGCCAGGACACCGGTCGCGGTTTCCGGGAGCGCGGGCCGCGCACCGCCGGACAGCTGCGCGCTGACGTGCTCGCCGCGCTGCTGCTGGACGGGGAGCCCGCCCGGATGCCCGAGCACCTGCGCGGCATCCGCGGGCAGGTCGTGGTCACCGTGCCCGTGCTCGCCCTGCTGGGAAGCGCTGCGCGGAGTCCGCACGACGACTCGTCGGGCGCCGGCACGGCACCGGACGCCGGCAAGGCACCGGACGCCGAGCGGCCCGCCGGAGCCGCGGGCTGCGCGGAGCTGGCCGGCTACGGGCCGATCCCGGTCAGCGTGGCCGAGCGGATCGCCGCCGGCGCCGCGTCCTGGTCGAGGATCCTGACCCACCCCGTGACCGGCACGGTGCTGGACCACGACCGCACCACCTATGCGGTGCCGGCCGACCTCCGGCGCCGGCTGCGGGGGAGGGACGGCACTTGCCGGTTCCCCGGATGCCGGCGGCGGGCCGAGCGCTGCGATCTCGACCACACCGTGGCCTGGGCCGAGGGCGGGTCCACTGCCGCGGGCAACCTCGCCCACCTGTGCCGCCACCACCACGTGCTCAAGCACCGGCACGGTCCGCTCGGACGCTGGCAGGTCCGCCAGCGCGGCCCAGGGACCCCGGAAGGCGTCCTGGAGTGGACCTCACCGGCGGGACGCGTCCACGTCACCTATCCCCAGGAGCACCACCATCCCGTGCTCTCACCGCTCCGGATCCACGACGACGTGCCCGTCGCCCCGCCCGCACCGCCGACTGCGTCGACGTCCGGAGTGCCGACGTCCGGTTCGCCGACCGCCGGGTCGCTGACGTCCGGACCGCCGACCTTCCGCTCGTCCTGGTCGGATCCACCACCCTTCGAGGGGGCGCGGGCGGCGCGCGGCCCGGCTCCCGGTGCCCTGGGCTTCCACGACCTCGCGTCCTTCGACGACCCACCGCCGTTCTGACCCGGACGCTCTACCCGGTCGCTCCGGATCGGACACTCCGCCCCGGCGCTCTGCCACGCAAGCTCCGCCCCCGTCGCTCTGACCCGGACGCTCTGCCCCGGGCCGGTGCCTCGGCCGGGGTCAGCGTCGCCGGTTGCGCCGGGAGCTGGTGCCGTTGAGGTGACCCACGAAGGGACGCATCAGGTACTTGCCGAGCACCACGCCGGAGGCCAGTGCCACGATCGAGGCCATCGCGTTGACGAGCCCCACGATCCCCGGTCCGTAGGTGTCCGTCTCCACGGTGATGGTGTACATGCCGCGGAAGATCGACAGCCCGGGCAGCAGGAACGTCATCGCGGGGATCGCCAGGACCAGCTGGGGAATCCGGTGCCGCGCCGCGAGCACTGTCGCCACGCACCCGCTCGTGACCGCCGCGAGGGCCGTGTCCAGGCGTGCGCCCAGACCGGCGGCCATGCCGGCATGGTAGACCACGAGGCCTCCGAGGGCCGCCGCCACGGTCGAGAGCACGTGGTGTGGCTTGGCCTGCATCGTGACCGCGATGAGCCCGGTCGCGATCAGCATGAACACGGAGTTGGTCAGCGGGCCCACCGGGTCGAAGGCGCTCTGCGAGACGTCCACGCGCGGCATGCCCGCGTAGCCGGCCACGGAGATGCCCCCGGCGATGCCGGCCACGATGCCGAGGAACGCCATGGACGTGGAGAGCAGCCGGCCGGCCGCCGTGACCGGGAAGCCGTTGATCGCGTCCTGCATGGTGGAGACCATGCGGGTGGTGGGCAGGAGCATGATGATCCCGCCCGCGATGACCCGGGCCGGGGACAGGTCGACCCCGGCCCAGGACAGCAGCAGGGCCATCGTGGTGAGGATGCCGGACTGGGCGGCCATGGTGAAGAACTCGGGGATCCGCCAGACGCCCAGCCGGTGCGCCACGACCTGGTTGATGATCGAGGACAGGCCGGCGACGATCGCACCCAGGATCCCTCCCCCGATGCCCACGGTGATGGACACCGCCGCGGCGGTCGTGGCGGCCCGCACCATCCACCGCGGATAGGGCTTGGGCTTGGCGTTGATCGCCTCGAGGCGCCGCTCCGCCTCCCCGCGGGGCATCTCCCCGCCCGTGATGTCGGCAACGAGCTGGTGCGTCTCGGCCAGGCCCGCGTAGTTGTCCGTCCAGGAGCGCACGACCCGCATGACCGTGTGGCTGTTCGTGTCCGGGTCGTTGAAGACGTCCTCGCGGGTGCGGGTGTCGCCGCCGTCCGCCTGGTCCTCGGCGACGTAGTTGATCGTCACGGCCTGGTTGGTGATGTCCACCTCGACGTTCTCGACGCCGTAGGTGGCGCACACGGCGATGATGGCGTTCTCGACGTCGAGGGCGTCCGCACCGTAGTGGAACATCGTCTCCGCCAGCCGCAGCGCGAAGTTCAGGGTGCGCCGGGCCTGCCGGCTGGTGGACTCCCCGAACCGGCGCAGGTTGGCGAACGGGGAGGCGTTGAGCCGCTCCACCACGCGCATGGGCGCGGTGGGCGCGGCCTCCCCCTGCAGGATGGAGCGCAGCCGGCCGCGGCCGCCGGGCCGGGCGCCCTGGGCCCGGGTGGACGGGTAGGCTCCCCGCTGCATCCGGTCGGAGCTCTTGCCGGGCGCCGGGAGGGGGCCGATCGTCGTCGTCTCCGGGCGGGCGACGGGGACCGTGTCGGTGCGCCGCCGCCGTCGTGCCGTCGTCGCCAGGGGCACGGTCTCCGCGGCGGAGAGCAGCTCCCGGCGCTCCTCCGGCTCAGAAGTGTCACCGTGCCGGCGGATCAGGCTCGTGCTGAGCACGGGCAGCGCCTGCGGGGCGTCGGGCACGATGTCGAGGGCCGTGGTCCCCGCGCGGCGCCGGGCGTGCAGGGCCTGGTCCTCGGTGGGGCGCACCGCGGGCAGCCCGGCGCCGTGCCGGGCGACCGGGCGGGCGGCCCCCGTGAGGGTGGTGTCGCCGCCCGGTCCGAAGGGCTCGACGACGTGCGCGTCGGGCTCCTCGGCCCCGCCCGACGAGGGGTAGGCGGCGAACGGGCGCAGGGGGGCGCGCTGGTCGGTCACCACGCGGCGTTCCTCCTTCCGTGGCGCGGGGGCGGGGACCCGGCGGGCGGTCGGGGCCTGGATCAGTAGAAGGGCTGGCCCGTGCGGCGGACCCACAGCTGGCGCTGGACCTTCTCGGCCACGTTCGTCCAGACCGCGTACTTGGCGGGGCCCAGGACCTGGTCGTGGACGCCCACGAAGTCGACCACGGTCTTGGTGAAGCTCGTCTTGAACAGGCCCAGCCCGTAGTAGGGGTGCTCCTTGTTCTTGAGCTGGTCGCTCGGCGGGGTGCCGCAGAAGTCGTACTCGACGATCCCGTGCTCCCGCATCAGGTCCGTGATCGCGGTCCACTGGAGCAGGTGGGAGTCGCCGTACTGGCGGCGCCGGGGCTTCGAGCCGCCGTCCTTGTAGGTGCCCTTCTGGCCGTAGGCGATCACGTAGGCGCCCACGGAGGGCTCGCCGTCCTCGTAGGTGAAGTACAGCCGGCCCTGACCGGCCCTCTCGAAGCCCGTCCAGAACTTCGCGTAGTACTCGTAGGAGCGCAGGTTCACGTTCGCGTCCCCCTGCCCCACCGTGTCCATGAGCGCGTACATCCGGCGCATGTTCTGCTCGGTGAGCTCGACCCGCTCGACCGTGCAGCCCTCGCGCAGGGCCCGCCGGACGGCGTTGCGGCCGCGGGAGTGCAGCGACTTCAGCACGGCCTCCTCGTCCCGGTCGGTGTCGAGGACGGCCGTGGAGTCGTTGGGCTGGATGTCGAAGGACTTCTTGAGCCCGGCCCGTGCCAGCACGCCCCGGGCGTACTCCGAGTCCAGGACGTCGGGCTCGATCTTGATCGCGAAGACGTTCAGCCGCTGCTCGGCGACGAGGCGGGCGCTGGCCTCGGCGATCCCGGGGATGTCGTCCACGGTGGCGACGTCGGGGCCCTTGATCATGTACCAGAGCTTGCCGAGGGCCGGCACCGCCTTCTCGAGGACGAGGTTGTAGGACGCCTGCCCGCCGTCGGCGGGTTCGTGCACGAGGTGCCGGGGTCGCCAGCCGTGGTCCGCCTTGACGTCCGCGAAGGACGCGGACTGCAGCAGGTTGCCGCCGTGGGGGTTCGCCGTGACGTGGGTGTCCCAGTCGGCGATCTCCTGGGCGGTGGCGAAGCGTGCGGTGAACTCTCGCAAGGCTCTCTCAATCGTCGGGGTCGTCGGGGCCGGTCGGCCGGGGGTGGCCGACGGGCCGGTGGCCGGCGGGGACCGGCCCCGGTCAGTCTAACCGCGCAGGCCTGAGCCGCTTCTGAGCCGTGCCGTGCCCCGGGGACCGGGCCGGGACCGGGTGCCGTGCTGTGTATTCTGTTCAGGCGGTTCGCACCGGCAGACCGGCGGCGCGTGCCGGACGGAGCCCGCACCGATCCCCGGCGCGGTCCGGACCAGGGAGGTGGCGGAAGCCGTGGGCGGACCGGGCGGGCGGTGGAGCATCGCGCGCGCGGCGGTCCTCGTGACGGGGCTGACCGCCGTCTCCACCCTGCTGGGCTTCGCCCGGGACGTGGTGGTCGGCGCCGTCTTCGGCGCGGGCGCCGAGCTGGACGCGTGGTTGGTGGCGCAGGGCGTGCTGAACGTCGTGCTCGGCCTCCTGGCCTGGGCGATGGCCCGCTCCGTGACCCCCGTGACCTCCCGGGAGGCCGCCCGGGAGCGTGCCGACGGCACGGAGTGCCGCGGCCACCGCGGCTTCGAGGTCTCCCTCACCGTCACCGTGGTCGTGCTCGGCCTGGCCGCCGTGGTGACGGGCCTGCTCGCCGAACCGGTCACCGCCCTGCTCGCCCCCGGGTTCGACGACGCCCAGACCGCCACGGCCGCCTCGCTCACCCGGGTCGTGCTCGTCGCGACGGTGCTCGTGGCGGGCACCGACCTGCTGGCCTCCCTCGTCCAGGCGCACGGCCGCTTCGCGTGGTCCTCCCTGCAGGGCGTCCCGTTCAACGTCGTCATGATCGCCGCGGCAGGCCTGTTCGGCCCCCGGTACGGCATCTCCGCGCTCGCCGTGGGCTACGTGCTGGGCTCCGCGGCGCGGCTGCTGATGCAGCTGCCCCCCGTGCGGTCGCTCGGCACCCGGCTCCGGCCCCGGTGGGACCTTCGGGACCCCGGCTTCCGAGAGATCGCCCGGCTCGTGCCGCCCATGCTCGTGGGCAACGCCGTGGTCAACGTCAACACCCTCGTCGACCGGGCGGTGGGATCCACCCTCGAGGACGGCACCATCACGGCCCTGACCTACGGCTGGCGCCTGGTCGACCTGCCGGAGACCCTTGTCATCGCGGCCCTGCTCGTCCCGCTCTACCCGGCCCTCGGCGCCGCTGCGGACGACCGGCCCGAGCTGCGGCGCCTCGTGACCCGCGGGCTCGCCGTGGTCGTCACGGTGCTCGCCCCCGTGTGTGCGATCTTCGTGGTCGCGGCCGGTCCCCTCGTCGCCACGGCGTTCGGCCACGGCGCGTTCGACGACGGGGACGTCGCGGCGACGGCCACCGCGGTCGTCTGGTACGCGCCGGCCCTGCTCGCCCTCGGCTTCCGCCAGGTGGTGGTCCGCGCGTCCTACGCCCTCGGGGACTCGCGCGGACCGGTGGTCGTGGCGGTGCTGGCCATGGTCGTCAACGTGGTCGGCGACATCGCCCTGGCCCCGGTGCTGGGCCTCGCCGGCATCGCGGTGGCCACGACCGCGTCGCTCGTCGTCGCGGCGCTGCTCAACGCGTGGCTGCTGGACCGGCGGCACGACGGGCTCGATACGCGGGCGACGACGTCGCTGGTGGGTCGGGCGCTCGTCCTGGCGGTCCTCGCCGGCGTCGCGGGCCTGGGCGTGCGGGAGGCGCTGGCGGAGCTGCCGTCGTTCGTGCTCGCGGTGCTCTGCGCGGCCGTGGTGGGCGGGACGTACCTGCTCGGGCTCGTCGTGCTGCGAGCCCCCGAGCGGCTGCTCGTGGGCGAGACGCTGCGGTCGCTGCGCCGGCGGCGCTGAGTCGCCGAGTGCGCCGACGGCGCCGGCCGGCCGCCCTACCGGGACCCGGCGCCGCTGCCGAGGCGCCAGGTGGCCAGGTGCCACGTGGGCCCGGGGTCGCGCAGGTCCCACACGCTGTGCTGGGCGCCACGGCCCCAGCGGAGGGTGTCGGCGACGTCCGCGGCCAGACCGCCGCGGCGCTCCACCGACGCCCGGCGCAGGTCGCCGGCGAGCCAGGCGTAGCGGACCCCGGGGCGGGCGTCCGGCAGCTCCGGGACGGGCCCGCCGAGCACCAGCCGGCCCCACGCGTCGGCCAGCCCGGGGCGGGCGGCCTCGGCCAGGGCCATCGAACCGAAGAAGCGGCCGTTGAGGTCGATGAGCTGGGGGACGCCGTCGTCCCCGGTGAGGAACTGCAGCTCCACGAGGCCCCACCAGCCGAGGTCGCGCAGCAGCGCCTCGGCGCGGGCCGCGAGCGCCTCGTCGACCGGGACCGTCCGCGCACGCGCCGAGACGCCGCTGGGCGTGGGCCACAGCCGGGAGGTGACCTGTTGGACCCGCCCGCGCAGGCGGCCGTCGTGGTAGACCCCGATGAGGGCCCCGAGGGTGCCGCGCACGGGCGCCTGGAGCACGGGCTCGGCACCGGCCTCGCGGATGCGCCGGATCTGCCCCGCGGCGGCGGAGGCGTCCGGGAAGAGCTTGGCCTCGATGCGGTGGGGCCGGGTCTGCCCGGGTGCCCAGTGCGCCCGGCACTTGACGACGACGGGCCCGTCCCAGGCGGTGAGCGCC
Source organism: Kocuria sp. NPDC057446 (assembly GCF_042802875.1). Classification (NCBI taxonomy): domain Bacteria; kingdom Bacillati; phylum Actinomycetota; class Actinomycetes; order Micrococcales; family Micrococcaceae; genus Kocuria; species Kocuria sp. NPDC057446. The sequence continues at coordinate 14,655 of NZ_JBHVDI010000075.1, forward strand.
TCGTCCGTGGCCTCAAGCGTGCGGGGAGCGGTCAGGCCCGCCCTGCCCGCCCGGTCGGTGAGGCCGACCTTGTCGAGGGCCGCCGCGACCACGTCGGGGCCGGGGTGGGCCACCGCCGCCGGGAGGTGCTGGCGGTAGGCCGAGACCGCGGCCATCCAGTCGTCGCCGGCGCCGAAGACGACGTCGTAGGAGCCCTCCGCGATCGCCCGGCGGATGCCGTCGATGAATCCGGCGCCGTCGCCGCGGGGGCGCGGCACCTCGTGGCGGACCGCGGCCGCCCGGGTGGCGCCGAGCATGCCCGGGCCGTCGGACGTGCCGACGCCCACGTACCAGCCCGCCCGTTCGAGCGCGCGCGCCCCCGCCAGGGCTCCCCGGTCCCGGCCCGTGCCCACGACGAGGGCCCGCCACGGCGCCCGCGCCGCGCGCTCCTGCTCCCGGCTGCTGTGGTCGAACGGTGGTCGGTCGGCGGTCATCGATCCTCCATCGGGGTGTGCGGGCATCCCCTCCACGGTAGTCGGCGCACGTGGGAGGGCCGTGGGACGGGCCGGGACAGGCAACGGCGCCCGCCCACCGGTGCGGTGGACGGGCGCCGTGGCCGGGTCCTGCGGTCCTACTCGGCGTCGTGGTCCGTCTCGAGGATCTGCACGAGCGCGTCGAGCGCGTCGTCGGCGCCCTCGCCCTCGGCGCGGAGGACGACCTTGTCCCCCTGGCCGGCGCCGAGCGACATCAGCGACAGCACGCTCGAGGCGTCCATCGCCTCGTCCTCGGGCTCGCCCTCGGCGGCGATCGTGATGTCGAGGTCGTACTCCCCGGCCGCCTCGGCGAAGATCGCCGCGGGGCGGGCGTGCAGGCCGACGGACGAGGCGATGGTGGCGGTGCGTTCTGCCATGGTGGTGCTCCTTCGGGTTGCGGGGTCCTGGGTGGCGGATCCCGGTGGTTGGGGTGGTGCGGGAAAAGTGTGGTGGCGGATCAGAGCCCGAGCTCGGCGAGCACGCTGAGCTTCGCGCGCACGGCGGCTGCGGCCTCCTCGGCGCTGGACTGCTCGATCGCGGTCTCGGCGAGGGCCTGGGCGGTGGCGAGGTCGACGCTGCGCAGCACCGCGGCGACCGCGGCGAGTCCGCGGGAGCTCATGGACAGGGTGTGCACCCCGAGGCCCACGAGCACCACGGCGAGCGCGGGGTCGGCCGCGGCCTCGCCGCAGACCCCCACGTTGCGCGGGCCTGCGCCCTCGGACTCGGCCCGGCGGGCGCCCTCCACGGTGTACCGGATCATGCGCAGCACGGCGGGCTGCCACGGGTTGTTGAGCTCCGCGAGGGAGCCCATCATCCGGTCCGCGGCCATCGTGTACTGGGTCAGGTCGTTGGTGCCCAGGGAGACGAAGTCGACGTGGCGCAGGATCTGGTCGGCGGTGACGGCCGCGGACGGCGTCTCCACCATGACCCCGGGGACCCGCAGGCCCGCGGCCGCCGTCATCGCGGCGAAGTCCCGGGCCTCGGAGGTCGTGGCGATCATCGGCGCCATGACCCACACGTCCGCGTCCGTCGCCTTCTCCGCCAGGGCGATGGCCTCGAGCTGGCGGGCGAGCACGCCCGGCACCGAGCGGTCCGTGCGGTAGCCCCGGACCCCCAGCGCGGGGTTGGGCTCGGCGGTGTCGGTGAGGAAGGGCAGCGGCTTGTCCGCCCCGGCGTCGAGGGTGCGGACCACGACCTTCTTGCCGGGGAAGGACTCGAGGATCGCGGTGTACTGCTCCACCTGCTCCTCGACGGAGGGCTCCTTGTCCCGCCCCAGGAAGCAGAACTCGGTGCGCAGCAGCCCCACGCCCTGGGCGCCCGCGGCGGCCGCCGTGCGGGCGTCCTCGGGGGTGCCCACGTTGGCGAGCAGCGGGACCTCGGTGCCGTCCGAGAGCACGCCGCGGCCGTCGAAGGCCTCGCGCGCCGCGGCGCTGCGCACCCAGGCCTCCACGAGCTCCTGCTCGTCCGCCCCGGGCTCGGTGCGGATCTCGCCGGTGGCGCCGTCCACGAACACGCGCGTGCCGTCGGCGAGCGCCTCGACGCCCCGGGCCGCCACGACCGCGGGCAGCCCCAGGTTGCGGGCCAGGATGGCCGTGTGGGACTGCGGCCCGCCGCCGGAGGTGACCAGGGCCAGGACCATCTCGGGATCCAGGGTGGCCGTGTCGGCGGGCGCGAGGTCCTCGGCCGTGAGCACGAACGGGACGTCCCGCTGCGGCACGCCCGGCATGGGCAGCCCCTGGAGCTGGGAGACGAGCCGCGCCCGGACGTCCTCGATGTCCGCGGCGCGCTCGGCCATGTACCCGCCGAGGGCGCGCATCTGGTCCGCGTAGTCGCTCGCGGCCTCCCACAGGGCCCGCTCGGGAGCGAGCCCCTTCCCGTTGATGAGCTTCGCGGCGTTCTTCAGCAGCGCCTTGTCCCCCGCCATGAGGGCCGTGGACTTGAGCACGTCCGCGGCGTCCTTCTCGACGGCGACCTCGGCACGACCCTTGAGATCCGCCTTGACGGCAGCCGCGGCGGTCTGCAGCCGGACCACCGCGGCCTCGGGCTCCTCGTCCTGCAGGGTCAGCCCCGCGGCCGGCTCGGAGACGGGCTCCGGCATGCTCACGAGCTCGCCGATGACGCGGCCCGCGCACACCCCCACGCCTGTCAGTGTCTGCATGGTGTTCCTCTTCCTGGAGAAAAGAGCTGGTCGTGCAC
>NZ_JBHVDI010000076.1:0-17171 GCF_042802875.1 Kocuria sp. NPDC057446
CCGCCGACTACGACGCCGCCGACATCGCCCTGCGGGCCGAGGGCGGCGGCAACCCGGTCATCCCCCTCCTCGCCGACTACCGGCGCCGACTGGGGGAGCTCGATCCCGACGCCGTGCGCTACGTGCACCGCGGCCTCACCAGCCAGGACGTCATGGACACCGCCATGATGCTGCTGGCCCGGCGCGCCGCCGTCCCCCTCGTCGAGCAGCTGTCCGACACCGCCGACGCCCTGGCCCGGCTGGCTGACGCCCACCGCGGCTCCCTCCAGGCCGCCCGCACCCTGACCCAGCACGCGCTGCCCAGCACCTTCGGGCTCAAGGCCGCCGGCTGGCTGGCCGGGCTGCAGGACCTCGAGGCGGACCTCGCCGGGCTCGGCCGGCTGCCCGTCTCCTGGGGCGGCGCCGCCGGCACCCTCGCCGGGAGCCTCGCCCTCTTCCCGGGGGCCCCCGACGCCGCCGAGCAGGCCGTGGAGCTCGCCCGCCGCTGGGCCGACGAGCTCGGGCTGTCCATGCCCCCGCACGTGTGGCACACCACCCGGCGGCCGGTGCTGCGCACCGCGGAGACCTTCGGGGCCGTCTGCGCGGCACTGGGCCGGATCGCCAACGACGTCCTGCTGCTCTCCCGCCCCGAGCTCGGCGAGCTGCGCGAACCGGCCGCCGAGGGACGCGGCGTGTCCTCCGCGATGCCGCAGAAGCAGAACCCCGTGCTCTCCGTGCTGCTCAAGCGCACGGCTCTGACGGCGCCGCAGCTCGTGGCCCAGCTCCACGTCGCCGCCTCCCAGTACGTCGACGAGCGCCCCGACGGCGCCTGGCACACGGAGTGGCCGGCGCTGCGGGAGCTCGCCCGGCTCGCCGTCGCGGCGTCGTCCCACGCGGCCGAGCTCACGACGGGACTCACGGTGCACACCGCCCGGATGCGGGCCACCCTGGACGCCTCCGGCCCCGGGGTGCTCGCGGAGCGGATCAGCGCGGTGCTCGCGCCCCTGCTGCCGCCCGCCGACGGCGCGACCGGCAAGGAGCGCGTGCAGGCGGCCGTGCGCGAGCACGCGATCGACGGGGCCGGCCTGCTCGAGGCGCTCGTGGGCCTGGCCGCCGGCACCGCCCTGCCGGACGGCACCCCCGTGGACCGGGGAGTCGTCGCGGGGCTGCTCGACCCGGCCGGCTACCTCGGGGCCAACGACCTGCTGATCGACCGCGTCCTCGAGCACCACCGCCGGACCGCGAACGACCGTCCGTCCGCCTCCCGGAGCACCCCAGGAGCACTCGCATGACCGTTCCCGCCCTGACCCTCGTCGAGATCCCGACCCGCCGGAGCCCGTCGCCGCAGGCGCCGCTGCTCGTGCTCGGTCCCGCCCTCGGCACCTCCGCCTCCTCGCTCTGGTCCGCCGCGGCGCGCCTGCTGGAGGGCGACCTCCGGGTCGTCGGCTGGGACCTGCCCGGCCACGGCGCGTCCGCGCCCGCCGCCGAGCCGTTCGGCACGGTCGAGCTGGCGCACGCCGTGCTCGCGGCCGTGGACCGCCACCGTGCCGCCTCGGGAGCCGAAACCGGAGGCCCGTTCTACTACGCGGGCGTCTCCCTCGGGGGCTGCGTGGGCCTCGAGCTGCTGCTGGAGGCCCCGCACCGGGTGCCGGCGGCGGTGCTGGTGGGAACCGCCGCGCGGGTGGGGGAGCCGGCCGGGTGGGCCGAGCGCGCGCAGCTCGTCGCCGCCGCCGGCACGCCCACCCAGATCGTGGGCTCCGCGCAGCGGTGGTTCGCCCCCGGCTTCATCGAGCGGGACGCGGTCACGACCACGGAGCTGCTGCACGACCTCCAGGACGCGGACCGGCTCTCCTACGCCCGGGCCTGCGAGGCCCTCGCCGGCTTCGACGCGACCGGGCGCCTCGGCGCCGTGGACGTCCCCGTGCTCGCCGTGACCGGCGCGCAGGATCCCGTCACGCCGCCCGAGGCCGCGGAGGAGCTGGCCGCCGCCACGGGGGGCCGCGCCGTGGTCGTGCCGGGCGCGGGCCACCTGGTGCCCGCCGAGGCCCCGCGGGACGTGGCGCGCCTGCTGGACCAGCACATCGGCGCCCATCCGCGCCACGACAGCGACCGGGACCACGACGAGGGCCAGGACCACGACCGCGACCACGACCGCGACCACCACGACGAAGGAGCACGAGCATGAGCGGCAATCCCCGGCGCACCGAGCAGGAGGCGCACGCGGACGGCATGGCGGTGCGCCGCGAGGTGCTCTCCGACGCCCACGTGGACCGCGCCGAGGCCGGCAAGGACGCCTTCACCGCCGAGTTCCAGGACTTCATCACCCGCTACGCGTGGGGCGAGATCTGGACCCGGCCGGGGCTGGACCGGCGGATGCGCAGCGCCGTGACGCTGACCGCGCTGATCGCGGCCGGGCACTGGGAGGAGTTCGAGATGCACGTGCGCGCCGCCCTGCGCAACGGCCTGACGCGGGACGAGATCAAGGAGATCCTGCTGCAGTCGGCGATCTACCTCTCCGTGCCCTCCGCCAACAACGCCTTCAAGCACGCCAAGGACGTCCTCGACGCCCTCGCCGCCGAGGGCGCCGGGACACCCCCTGCCTCCTGACCACCCGACCGGCCCTCCCGGGCACCCCCGTGACCGACGTGCAACGACGCAAGTGAGGAACACCATGACCGAGGCCTACATCTACGACGCCGTGCGGACCCCGTTCGGCCGGTTCGGCGGCGCCCTGGCGGGCGTGCGCCCCGACGACCTGGCCGCCCTGGTGATCGGCGAGCAGGTCCGGCGCGCATCCGCGCTCGACCCGGCCGACGTCGACGAGGTGGTCCTCGGCAACGCCAACGGCGCCGGCGAGGAGAACCGCAACGTCGCCCGCATGGGCACGCTCCTGGCCGGCCTGCCGGTCGGGATCCCCGGCACCACCGTCAACCGCCTCTGCGGGTCCTCCCTGGACGCCGCGATCATCGCATCCCGGCAGATCGACGCGGGCGAGGCGGACCTGATGCTCGTCGGCGGCGTCGAGTCCATGAGCCGGGCCCCCTGGGTGCTCCCGAAGACGGAGAAGCCCTACCCGGCCGGGGACCTGAACCTGGCCTCCACCACGCTGGGCTGGCGGCTCGTGAACCGGCGGATGAAGCCGGAGTGGACCGTGTCCCTGGGCGAGGCCACCGAGCAGCTCGCCGAACGGCACGGCATCACCCGCGACCGGATGGACGAGTTCGCGTTCCGCTCCCACCAGCTCACCCAGCAGGCGTGGGACGAGGGCTTCTACGACGACCTCACCGTGCCGGTCCCCGGTACCGAGCTGACCCGGGACGAGTCCGTCCGCGCCTCCTCGACCGTCGAGAAGCTGGGCGGGCTCAGGACCGTCTTCCGCCCCGCGGAGGAGGGTGGGACCGTCACCGCCGGCAACGCCTCCCCGCTCAACGACGGCGCCTCCGCGGCGCTGCTCGGCTCGGAGCGGGCCGCCGAGCTGACGGGCCTGCAGCCCCTGGCTCGCGTCGCGGGACGGGGCGCGGCCGCCAACGAGCCGCAGTTCTTCGGCTTCGCCCCGGTCGAGGCCGCGAACCTGGCGCTGCGGCGGGCCGGGATCGGCTGGGACGACGTCGCGGCCGTGGAGCTCAACGAGGCGTTCGCCGCCCAGTCCCTCGCGTGCGTCGACGCCTGGGGGATCGACCCCGCGATCGTCAACCGGCACGGCGGCGCCATCGCCATCGGCCACCCCCTCGGCGCGTCCGGGACCCGCATCCTCGGCACGCTCGCGCGGTCCCTGCAGGCCACGGGGCAGCGCTGGGGCGTCGCCGCCATCTGCATCGGCGTGGGCCAGGGCCTCGCCGTCGTGCTCGAGAACCAGAACGCCTGAGTCCCGCGGGAACGGGCGGAGCAGACCACCGACAAGGAGCACATCGCATGCTGACCATCGCAGAGAGCTGCGCGCAGGCCGTGGCCCCGATCCACGACGGCGCCACCGTCATGATCGGCGGCTTCGGCGTGGCCGGTCAGCCCGTCGAGCTGATCGACGCGCTGATCGAGCACGGCGCCACCGACCTGACGGTCGTGAACAACAACGCCGGCAACGGCGACGTGGGCCTGGCCCGACTGATCCGGCTCGGGCGGGTGCGGAGGATCATCTGCTCCTTCCCGCGCCAGTCCGACTCGTGGCACTTCGACGAGAAGTACCGGGCCGGGGAGATCGAGCTCGAGGTCGTCCCCCAGGGCAACCTCGCCGAGCGGATCCGCGCCGCCGGCGCCGGCATCGGGGGGTTCTTCACCCCCACCGGCTACGGCACCCCGCTCGCCGAGGGCAAGGAGGTCCGGGAGATCGACGGCCGCCACTACGTCCTGGAGCACCCCATCAGGGCCGACTTCTCCCTGACCAAGGCGCACGTCGCGGACCGGGCGGGCAACCTCGTCTACCGCAAGACGGCGCGCAACTTCGGCCCCATCATGGCCGCCGCGGCGGCCACCTCCATCGTGCAGGTCGCGGCGGTCGTCGAGCGCGGCGGCCTGGACCCGGAGGTCGTCGTGACGCCGGGCATCTACGTGGACACCGTCGTGCGGATCGACGCGCCCGCCCAGACCGACCCCCGAGAGGAGCTCTGACATGAGCGAGAACACCGTGGACACCGTGCCCAGGACGTCCGAGACCCCGCTCGCCCCGGAGGAGCTGGCCCGTGTGGTGGCCCGCGACATCCCCGCCGGCTCCTACGTCAACCTCGGCATCGGCCAGCCGACCCTGGTCTCCAACTACCTGAGCGCCGAGGACGACGTCACGCTGCACACCGAGAACGGCATGCTCGGCATGGGCCCCGAGGCCCACGGGGACGAGGTCGACGCCGACCTCATCAACGCAGGGAAGATCCCCGTGGTCGAGACCCCGGGCTGCTCGTACTTCCACCACGCGGACTCCTTTGCCATGATGCGCGGCGGGCACCTCGACTGCTGCGTGCTCGGCGCCTTCCAGGTGGACGTGCGGGGCAACCTCGCCAACTGGCACACCGGGAGGCCGGACGCCATCCCCGCCGTGGGCGGTGCCATGGACCTGGCCACGGGTGCGAAGATGACCTTCGTGATGATGTCCCTGCTGACCAAGAAGGGCCAGTCGAAGCTCGTGGCGGAGTGCACCATGCCGCTCACCGGCGTCGGCTGCGTCTCCCGGATCTACACCGACCAGGCCGTGTTCCTCGTCGAGGAGGACGGCGTGTCGGTGCGCGAGACCTTCGGCACGAGCTTCGAGGAGCTCCAGCAGGTCGTCGACGTCCCGCTGCGGCCCGCGCGCTGAGCCCAGCACCGACTCCGCGGGGGCGGCGGGCACCGGCCCGTCGCCCCCGGACGAGGCCCGCAGGAGGCCCCCGATGACCGAGCAGGACCCGACCGTCCCGGCGGGGGAGCGGGGTGCCCCCGGACAGTTCGTGCAGTCGCTGGCACGCGGGCTCGGGGTGATCACGGCCTTCGACGCCCGGCACCCACGGATGACCCTCAGCGACGTGGCCCGGCGCACCGGCCTGACCCGCGCCACCGCGCGCCGCTTCCTGCTCACCCTGGAGGAGCTGGGCTACGTGCGCAGTGACGGCCGGCTCTTCGAGCTGACCCCCGTGGTCCTGCAGCTCGGCTACTCCTACCTGTCCTCGCAGGCGCTGCCGGCGCTGGCCGCCCCGCACCTCGAGACGCTCTCGGCACGCGTGGAGGAGTCGACCTCCGCCTCCGTGCTCGACGGCTCCGACATCGTCTACGTCGCCCGCGTCTCCACGCACCGGATCATGACCGTGGCGATCGCCGTGGGCACCCGGTTCCCGGCCCACGCCACGTCCATGGGCCGGGTGCTGCTCGCCGGGCTGGGGCCCGAGCAGCTCGCCGAGTACTTCCGCACGGCGCGGCTCGAGCGGCTGACCCCGCACACCCTCACCGACCGCGCGGACCTCGAGGCGGACCTGGCGCGGGTCCGCGCCCAGGGCTGGGCCCTCGTGGACCAGGAGCTCGAGATCGGGCTGCGCTCCGTGGCCGCCCCCGTGACCGACGGCACCGGGCGCGTGGTCGCGGCCGTGAACGTCTCCATGCGCGTGGGCATGCCCGGCGCGAGCGCCGGCGACCCGGTGGGCGACGTCGTGCCGCCCCTGCTCGAGTGCGCCCGGCGGATCTCCGCGGACCTCACCGCGACCGGGCGCTGACCAGCGCCGCTCCGGCCCCGTTTCCCCGCCCCGCCCCGGTTCTGATAGGCTGTCGAGGAATTGAACGGTCATCCCTCGGCGCCCGCGCCCCTGGAGGCCGAAGAAATCATGGCAGAACGGACTCGGTCCTCCGGTACGCGGTGTGTACCGAAATGCCATCCTTTTCGTCTGCCCAGCTACCTTCGGCGCGGCGACCGTGGAGCCCGCCCGGCGGGCCCGCGGCAGGCGCCGCCCCCGCTCCCGGCCGGTGGTGGGGGAGCCGAACACCCAGCGGGCCGCTGACGCGTCCCGTCCGATCAGGAGACACTGTGCCTACAATCCAGCAGCTGGTCCGCAAGGGCCGGACCCCGAAGGTCGTCAAGACCAAGGCGCCCGCACTCAAGGGCAGCCCCATGAAGCGCGGCGTGTGCACCCGCGTCTACACCACCACCCCCAAGAAGCCGAACTCCGCGCTGCGCAAGGTCGCCCGCGTGAAGCTCAACGGCGGCGTGGAGGTCACGGCCTACATCCCCGGTGAGGGCCACAACCTGCAGGAGCACTCCATCGTGCTCGTCCGCGGTGGTCGCGTGAAGGACCTCCCCGGTGTCCGCTACAAGATCGTCCGCGGCGCGCTCGACACCCAGGGTGTCAAGGGCCGCCAGCAGGCCCGTTCCCGTTACGGCGCCAAGAAGGAGAAGAAGTAATGCCTCGTAAGGGTCCCGCTCCCAAGCGCCCGCTCGTCGTCGACCCGGTCTACAGCTCGCCGGTCGTCACGCAGCTCATCAACAAGGTCCTCCAGGACGGCAAGAAGTCCACCGCCGAGCGCATCGTCTACGGCGCCCTCGAGGGCGTCCGCGCCAAGTCCGGTGCCGACCCCGTCGCCACCCTCAAGAAGGCCCTGGAGAACGTCAAGCCGGCCCTGGAGGTGAAGTCCCGCCGCGTCGGCGGCGCCACCTACCAGGTGCCCGTCGAGGTCAAGCCGGGCCGCGCCCAGGCGCTGTCCCTGCGCTGGCTCGTCGGCTACTCGAAGATCCGCCGTGAGAACACCATGACCGAGCGTCTGCAGAACGAGATCCTGGACGCGTCCAACGGTCTCGGTGCCGCCGTGAAGCGCCGGGAGGACACCCACAAGATGGCGGAGTCCAACAAGGCCTTCGCTCACTACCGCTGGTAGAATCTTCCAGGCCTGTCGGCCCCACCCGGGCCGACAGGCCGCCGGCACCACCTCCGAAAGGGAATCACCGTGGCACTTGACGTGCTTACCGACCTCAAGAAGGTCCGCAACATCGGCATCATGGCGCACATCGATGCCGGGAAGACCACCACCACCGAACGCATCCTGTTCTACACCGGTATCTCCCACAAGATCGGCGAGACCCACGATGGTGCCTCCACCATGGACTGGATGGCGCAGGAGCAGGAGCGCGGCATCACGATCACGTCCGCCGCGACGACCTGCTACTGGCACGACAACCAGATCAACATCATCGACACCCCGGGCCACGTGGACTTCACGGTCGAGGTCGAGCGCTCCCTGCGCGTGCTCGACGGCGCCGTGGCGGTCTTCGACGGCAAGGAGGGCGTCGAGCCCCAGTCGGAGACGGTCTGGCGCCAGGCCGACAAGTACGACGTCCCCCGCATCTGCTTCGTCAACAAGATGGACAAGCTGGGCGCCGACTTCTACTTCACCGTCGACACCATCATCAACCGCCTCGGCGCCAAGCCCCTGGTCATGCAGCTCCCGATCGGCTCCGAGTCCGAGTTCACCGGCGTGGTCGACCTGCTCACCATGAAGGCCTTCGTCTGGCCGGGCGACTCCAAGGGCGACGTCTCCCTCGGCGCGAAGTACGAGATCGAGGAGATCCCCGCCGACCTGCAGGAGCGGGCCGAGGAGTACCGCAACCAGCTGGTGGAGTCCGTCGCCGAGGCCGACGACGAGCTCATGGAGAAGTACCTGGGCGGCGAGGAGCTCACCCTCGAGGAGCTCAAGGCCGGCATCCGGAAGCTCACCATCACCTCGCAGGCGTACCCCGTTCTCTGCGGCTCCGCGTTCAAGAACCGCGGCGTGCAGCCGATGCTCGACGCCGTCATCGACTTCCTGCCGTCCCCGCTGGACGTGCCGAACGTCGAGGGCCACGCGCTGAACAACGAGGAGGAGATCCTCACCCGCCCGGTCGACTCGACCGCGCCGTTCTCCGCGCTCGCCTTCAAGGTGGCCAACCACCCGTTCTACGGGCAGCTGACCTACATCCGCGTGTACTCCGGCAAGGCCGGCAACGGCGACCAGGTGCTCAACTCCACCAAGGGCAAGAAGGAGCGCATCGGCAAGCTGTTCCAGATGCACTCCAACAAGGAGAACCCGGTCGACACCGTCCAGGCCGGGCACATCTACGCCGCGATCGGGCTCAAGGACACCACCACGGGGGACACCCTGTGCGACCTGCAGAAGCCGATCGTGCTCGAGTCCATGTCCTTCCCGGCCCCGGTCATCTCGGTGGCCATCGAGCCGAAGACCAAGGGCGACCAGGAGAAGCTCTCCATCGCGATCCAGAAGCTCTCCGCCGAGGACCCCACGTTCACCGTGTCCCTCAACGAGGAGACCGGCCAGACCGAGATCGGCGGCATGGGCGAGCTCCACCTGGACATCCTGGTGGACCGCATGAAGCGCGAGTTCAAGGTCGAGGCGAACGTCGGCAAGCCGCAGGTGGCCTACCGCGAGACGATCAAGAAGGCCGTCGAGAAGATCGACTACACGCACAAGAAGCAGACCGGCGGCTCCGGCCAGTTCGCCAAGGTGCAGATGGCCTTCGAGCCGATCCCGCTGGACGCCGAGGAGCTCTACGAGTTCGACAACAAGGTCACCGGCGGCCGCGTCCCGCGCGAGTACATCCCCTCCGTGGACGCCGGCATCCAGGACGCCATGCGTCTCGGCATCCTCGCCGGGTACCCGGTCGTGGGCGTCAAGGCCACCCTGCTCGACGGCGCCTACCACGACGTCGACTCCTCCGAGATGGCGTTCAAGATCGCCGGCTCCATGGTGTTCAAGGAAGGTGCCCGCAAGGCGCAGCCCGTCCTCCTCGAGCCGCTCATGGCGGTCGAGGTGCGCACCCCCGAGGAGTACATGGGCGAGGTCATCGGCGACCTGAACTCCCGCCGCGGCCAGATCCAGTCGATGGAGGACGTGAGCGGCATCAAGCTGGTCAGCGCCCTCGTCCCGCTGTCCGAGATGTTCGGCTACATCGGCGACCTCCGGTCCAAGACCCAGGGCCGCGCCGTGTACTCCATGCAGTTCGACAGCTACTCGGAGGTCCCCAAGGCCGTCGCCGAGGAGATCGTCCAGAAGAACCGCGGCGAGTAGGCACCACCCCTCGGCCCCGGCCGGGAATTTCATCAAACAAGTACAGCCGAAGTAGACTTGCAGAGGTTTCAGTACTGCTGAGCGCCTCAAGCTCCCCCCGACAACACCCGGTGGGAAAGTGCTGAGCAAGCTACGACAAATGTTCTAGGAGGAACAACCATGGCGAAGGCCAAGTTCGAGCGCACCAAGCCGCACGTCAACATCGGCACCATCGGCCACGTCGACCACGGCAAGACGACGCTCACGGCTGCCATCTCCAAGGTCCTGGCCGACAAGTACCCGGACCTGAACGAGAAGCGCGACTTCGGTGCCATCGACTCCGCTCCGGAGGAGAAGCAGCGCGGCATCACCATCAACATCGCGCACATCGAGTACCAGACGGAGAAGCGTCACTACGCGCACGTCGACGCCCCCGGCCACGCGGACTACGTCAAGAACATGATCACCGGTGCGGCGCAGATGGACGGCGCCATCCTCGTGGTCGCCGCCACGGACGGCCCCATGGCCCAGACCCGCGAGCACGTGCTGCTCGCCCGCCAGGTGGGCGTCCCCTACCTGCTGGTGGCCCTGAACAAGTCCGACATGGTCGACGACGAGGAGCTGCTGGACCTCGTCGAGATGGAGGTGCGCGAGCTCCTCGCCGACCAGGGCTTCGACGGCGACAACGCGCCGGTCGTCCGCGTCTCGGCGCTGAAGGCCCTCGAGGGCGACCCCGAGTGGGTCGCCAAGGTCGAGGAGCTCATGCAGGCCGTCGACGAGAACGTGCCCGACCCCATCCGTGAGATGGACAAGCCGTTCCTCATGCCCATCGAGGACGTCTTCACCATCACCGGTCGCGGCACCGTGGTGACCGGCCGTGCCGAGCGTGGCACGCTGCCGATCAACTCCGAGGTCGAGATCGTCGGCATCCGCCCGGTCCAGAAGACCACGGTCACCGGCATCGAGATGTTCCACAAGCAGATGGACGAGGCCATGGCGGGCGAGAACTGCGGCCTGCTGCTGCGCGGTCTCAAGCGTGACGACGTCGAGCGCGGGCAGGTCGTGTGCAAGCCGGGTTCCATCACCCCGCACACCGACTTCGAGGCCAACGTCTACATCCTCTCCAAGGAGGAGGGCGGGCGCCACAACCCGTTCTACTCCAACTACCGTCCGCAGTTCTACTTCCGGACCACCGACGTCACCGGCGTCATCACGCTGCCCGAGGGCACCGAGATGGTCATGCCCGGCGACAACACCGAGATGACGGTCGCGCTGATCCAGCCGATCGCCATGGAGGAGGGCCTCGGCTTCGCCATCCGCGAGGGCGGCCGCACCGTGGGCTCCGGCCGCGTCACCAAGATCATCAACTAGTCCTCGGACTGCTCGATCTGCGCAGAACCCCCCGTCGCTCGTGCAGCGGCGGGGGGTTCCGCGCGTTCGGGGGGCGCGACGACGGGACTCAACCGGTGAGCTGGTGCAGGCACAGGACGTTGCCCTCGGAGTCGGTGAACCACGCCGCCCGCATCCCGTCGGCGGTGAGGACGTGGTCCACGGTGCGCAGGCCGGGCAGGTCGTAGTCCTCGAAGTGCACGCCCCTGGCCTCGAGCTCCCGGACCGCGGCCTCGACGTCGGGGACCTCGAAGCTGGCCTGCGTCACCTCGGACGCCGGCGCGTCCGGGCGCAGCAGCAGCTGCAGACCTGTGCGCCCGTCCTCGCTGAAGAGGACGCTGTCCGGCTCCAGGGCGGCGGCGGGGGAGAGGCCCAGTGTCTCCTGGTAGAACCGGCGGGCGCGGTCGAGTTCCCGCACGGGGACGATCGCGACCAGTTTCGCGGTGGACAGCATCGGACCCATCTCCTGGGATGTCGGGGTGCGGACGAGGCCAGGATACGACCGTGCACGCCGGCGCCGGTCGCGATTGCCTCACGGTTCCGGCACGGTTGCGCACGGCTCGCCCCCGACCGTGCGTTTGCACCGGTCCGTCATCTCTGGCAGGATGGAGGACGTTGTTCAAGCGCCGGCGTGTGCTCCCAACGGTTCGAACCGGCAGACCCCAGGACACCATCGGGTTCCGAAGCAGAACCGGGGATCAGCAGCTCCTGGAAGCTGCCACGCACGGACCACATACAGCCCGCCCCGAGAAACGGAATCGGCGCGCCCTCGTGTCAGCACGGGGCGACACGCCCGAGTTCGGGGGTCGGAGCTCCAGCAGGGTGAGGAACCCGGATCACTCCGGATTCAGTCTGCGTGGAGGGGCGCCCACCAGGTGGCGCCATGCACAAGGAGCCCTCGGCTCCGTCACAGGGAAGATCGTTCAAGAAAGAGAGTCACGACGCCATGGCGGGACAGAAAATCCGCATCCGGCTGAAGTCTTATGACCACGAGGTCATCGACGTCTCGGCCCGGAAGATCGTTGAGACGGTGACGCGCGCAGGCGCCACGGTGGTCGGCCCCGTGCCGCTGCCCACGGAGAAGAACGTGTACTGCGTCATCCGCTCGCCGCACAAGTACAAGGACAGCCGTGAGCACTTCGAGATGCGCACGCACAAGCGGCTGATCGACATCATCGACCCCACGCCGAAGGCCGTCGACTCGCTCATGCGCCTCGACCTGCCGGCTGACGTGAACATCGAAATCAAGCTGTAAAGAGGATCGCATCCCAATGACTACCACTTTCGAACGCCAGGTGAAGGGCCTGCTGGGCACGAAGCTCGGCATGACCCAGGTCTGGGACGAGAACGGGAAGTTCGTGCCGGTGACCGTCGTCAAGGCGGACTCCAACGTCGTGACCCAGCTGCGCAACCAGGACCGTGACGGCTACTCGGCCGTCCAGATCGGGTTCGGTGCGATCGACCCCCGCAAGGTCACCCAGCCGCTGGCCGGCCACTTCGAGAAGGCCGGTGTGACGCCGCGCCGCCACGTCGTGGAGCTGCGCACGGCCGACGCCGACACCTACGAGCTGGGCCAGGAGCTCTCCGTCGAGCTCTTCGAGGCAGGCCAGAAGGTCGACGTGATCGGCAAGACCAAGGGCAAGGGCACGGCCGGTGTGATGAAGCGTCACGGCTTCTCCGGCGTCGGCGCCTCCCACGGTGCCCACAAGAACCACCGCAAGCCGGGATCCATCGGCGGCGCGTCCTACCCCGCTCGCGTGTTCAAGGGCATGCGCATGGCGGGCCGCATGGGCGCCGTCCGTCACACGACGCAGAACCTCACCGTTCACGCCGTGGACGCCGAGAACTCCCTGCTGCTCATCAAGGGCGCCCTGCCGGGCCCCAAGGGTTCGGTCGTCCTCGTCCGCACCGCAGTGAAGGGAGCCTGACACCATGGCAACTCAGACCGTCAACGTCGAACTGCCCGCCGAGATCTTCGACGTCCAGACCAACGTGCCCCTGCTGCACCAGGTCGTCGTCGCACAGCTGGCCGCGGCCCGCCAGGGCACGCACAAGACCAAGAACCGCGCCGAGGTCTCCGGCGCCGGCCGCAAGCCCTTCAAGCAGAAGGGCACCGGCCGCGCCCGCCAGGGCTCGATCCGCGCCCCGCACATGACCGGTGGCGGCGTGGTGCACGGCCCGACCCCGCGCGACTACAGCCAGCGCACCCCCAAGAAGATGAAGGCCGCCGCCCTGCGCGGAGCCCTCTCGGACCGGGCGCGCAACAACCGCATCCACGTCGTGGAGGCCGTCGTCGAGGGCACCGTCCCCAACACGAAGGCCGCCCAGGCGACGCTGCGCGGGCTCTCCGACCGCAAGAACCTGCTGGTCGTCCTGCACCGCTCGGACGACGTGGCCGCGCTGTCGGTGCGCAACCTCGACGACGTGCACACCCTCTACGCGGACCAGCTCAACACGTACGACGTGCTGGTCTCCGACGACGTGGTCTTCACCAAGGACGCGTTCGAGTCCTTCGTGGCGGCCGCCAGCAAGAAGAAGCAGGAGGACGCCAAGTGAGCGCGACCACCATCAAGGATCCCCGGGACGTCATCATCGCGCCGGTCGTCTCGGAGAAGTCCTACGGGCTCATCGACGAGGGCCGCTACACGTTCTTCGTGGCGCCCGACTCGAACAAGACGCAGATCAAGTACGCCGTGGAGCAGATCTTCGGCGTCAAGGTCGAGTCCGTGAACACCATCAACCGTGCCGGGAAGCGGAAGCGCACGCGCTTCGGCTGGGGTCAGCGCAAGGGCACCAAGCGTGCCGTTGTGACCCTGAAGGAAGGCACCATCGACATCTTCGGCGGTCCGCTCGCCTGAGCGGAGACCACTTTAACGAGGAACTGACACATGGCTATCCGTAAGCACAAGCCGACAACCCCGGGCCGTCGCGGCTCCTCCGTTGCCGACTTCGCAGAAATCACGCGCACGACCCCCGAGAAGTCGCTGGTCCGGCCGCTGCCCAAGAAGGGCGGCCGGAACAACACCGGCCGCATCACCACCCGGCACAAGGGTGGCGGGCACAAGCGCCAGTACCGCGTCATCGACTTCCGTCGCCACGACAAGGACGGCGTCGACGCCAAGGTCGCGCACATCGAGTACGACCCCAACCGCACGGCGCGCATCGCGCTGCTGCACTTCGTGGACGGCTCCAAGCGCTACATCATCGCGCCGAACAAGCTGTCGCAGGGCGACGTCGTCGAGTCGGGCCCCGGCGCCGACATCAAGCCCGGCAACAACCTGCCGCTGCGCAACATCCCCGTCGGCACCGTGATCCACGCCGTCGAGCTCCGTCCGGGCGGCGGCGCCAAGCTCGCCCGCTCCGCCGGCGCGTCCGTCCAGCTCGTCGCCAAGGAGGGCAAGTACGGCCAGCTGCGCCTGCCCTCCGGCGAGATCCGCAACGTCGACGTGCGCTGCCGCGCGACGGTCGGCGAGGTCGGCAACGCCGAGCAGTCGAACATCAACTGGGGCAAGGCCGGCCGCAACCGCTGGAAGGGCGTCCGCCCGACCGTCCGCGGTGTGGTCATGAACCCCGTCGACCACCCGCACGGTGGTGGCGAGGGCAAGACCTCCGGTGGCCGTCACCCGGTCAACCCGAACGGCAAGCCCGAGGGACGCACCCGCCGCCCCAACAAGGAGAGCGACAAGCTCATCGTCCGCCGTCGTCGCACCGGCAAGAACAAGCGCTAAGGAGCCTGACACATGCCACGCAGCCTGAAGAAGGGCCCTTTCGTCGATCAGCACCTTTATCTGAAGGTCGCCAAGGAGAACGACAAGGGCACCAAGAACGTCATCAAGACGTGGTCCCGCCGCTCGATGATCATCCCCGACATGCTGGGGCACACGATCGCCGTGCACGACGGACGCAAGCACATTCCCGTGTTCATCACCGAGTCGATGGTCGGGCACAAGCTCGGCGAGTTCGCCTCCACGCGGACCTTCCGCGGCCATGTGAAGGACGACAAGAAGGGCAAGCGCCGCTGATCCTCCGGGATCCCGCAGCGTGAGCACTTCGAGAAGACGAGAGAAGGAAAGCAATGGAAGCCAAGGCATCTGCGCGCTACATCCGCGTGACGCCTATGAAGGCCCGGCGCGTCGTCAACCTGATTCGTGGCCAACAGGCGAATGAGGCTCTGGCGATTCTGAAGTTCGCCCCCCAGGCTGCTTCGGAGCCGGTGTTCAAGGTCCTCCAGTCGGCGGTCGCCAACGCGCGCCAGCTGGCGGACCGTGACGGCCGGCCGTACAAGGAGGAGGAGCTCGTCGTGAGCGAGGCCTTCGTCGACGAGGGTCCGACCATGAAGCGGTTCCGGCCGCGCGCCCAGGGCCGCGCCTACCGCATCAACAAGCGCACGAGCCACATCACCGTGATCGTGGCGAGCCCTGACAGCGAGGAGGTCCGCTAAGTGGGACAGAAGATCAACCCGCACGGGTTCCGGCTGGGCATCACCACCGACCACGTGTCGCACTGGTACGCGGACTCCACCAAGGAGGGCCAGCGCTACAAGGACTACGTCCGTGAGGACATCAAGATCCGCAAGCTCATGTCCACGGGCATGGAGCGGGCCGGCATCTCCAAGGTCGAGATCGAGCGGACCCGGGACCGCGTGCGCGTGGACATCCACACCGCCCGCCCCGGCATCGTCATCGGCCGCCGCGGCGCCGAGGCCGACCGCATCCGCGGCGAGCTCGAGAAGCTCACCGGCAAGCAGATCCAGCTGAACATCCTCGAGGTCAAGAACCCCGAGGTGGACGCCCAGCTGGTCGCCCAGGGCGTCGCCGAGCAGCTCGCCTCCCGCGTGGCCTTCCGCCGCGCCATGAAGAAGGCCATCCAGTCGGCGCAGCGCGCCGGCGCGAAGGGCATCCGCATCCAGTGCGCCGGCCGCCTCGGCGGCGCGGAGATGAGCCGCTCGGAGTTCTACCGCGAAGGCCGTGTGCCCCTGCACACCCTGCGCGCGAACATCGACTACGGCTTCTTCGAGGCCAAGACCACCTTCGGCCGCATCGGCGTGAAGGTCTGGATCTACAAGGGCGACCTCACCGCGAAGGAACTGGCGGCCCAGCAGGCCGCCGCTCCCTCGCGCGGCCGTGGCGGCGGCGACCGTGACCGTCGTGGCGGTCCGGGCGAGCGTCGTGGAGGCGGCGGCGACCGTCGTCGTCCCGACCGTAACGACCGTGGCGGACGCCGTGAGCGCAGCGACTCCGCCGCCTCCCCGGCTCCGGCCGCGGGAGCGACCAACGCAGAGGGTGGTAAGTAAATGCTCATCCCACGTCGTGTGAAGTTCCGCAAGCAGCACCACCCGAAGCGGTCGGGCGCTGCCAAGGGCGGCACCACCGTCGCCTTCGGCGAGTGGGGCATCCAGGCGCTCACGCCGGCCTACGTGACGAACCGTCAGATCGAGGCCGCGCGTATCGCCATGACCCGCCACATCAAGCGTGGCGGCAAGGTCTGGATCAACATCTACCCGGACCGCCCCCTGACCAAGAAGCCCGCCGAGACCCGCATGGGCTCCGGCAAGGGCTCGCCCGAATGGTGGGTCGCCAACGTCAAGCCCGGGCGCGTGATGTTCGAGCTCTCCGGTGTCTCCGAAGAGGTCGCGCGCGAGGCCCTGCGCCTGGCGATCCACAAGCTCCCGATGAAGGCACGCATCGTGCGTCGCGAAGGTGGTGAATGAGAATGGCTGTTGGATCCAAGGATCTGAGCATGGAGAACCTCGCGGCCCTCGACAAGGACTCTCTGGGTGAGGCGCTGCGCAAGGCCAAGGAGGAGCTGTTCAACCTCCGCTTCCAGTCCGCAACCGGTCAGCTCGAGAACAACGGCCGCCTCAAGGCCGTCAAGCGCGACATCGCGCGCATCTACACGGTGCTGCGTGAGCGCGAGCTCGGCATCCGGCCCCAGGCGGGCTCCGCCGAGACCACCGCCGAGACCACCTCCGAGGAGGACGCCAAGTGACCGAGCAGATCAACAACGAGGCCGAGCAGGCCGACGAGCGCGGTGACCGCAAGAGCCGTCGTGGCTACGTGGTCTCCGACAAGATGGACAAGACCGTCGTCGTGCAGCTGCAGGACAACGTCAAGCACTCGCTGTACGGCAAGGTCATGCGCCGTTCCTCGAAGGTCAAGGCCCACGACGAGCAGAACGCCGCCGGTGTCGGCGACCTCGTCCTGATCTCCGAGACCCGCCCGCTGTCCGCCACCAAGCGGTGGCGGATCGTGGAGATCCTCGAGAAGGCCAAGTGACCCTGGCTCGCTAGAGCCGGCCACGGCCGCGACGGCCCGCCC
>NZ_JBHVDI010000077.1:0-17142 GCF_042802875.1 Kocuria sp. NPDC057446
GTCATGGTCCCAGTCTTCCCCCGCCGGGACCCGAGGGGAAGACTGGGACCATGACCGACCTGCAGTGCCCCGCCACCGCCGTCCTCCTGGACGACGCCGCTCCCGCCCCGCCGTGGACGGCGCGCCTGCGGGTGGCCGCGCGGTTCACGGCCCGCGGCGCCGAGGACCTGGATGCGCTCGTGGAGGACTCCGCCGACCTGTTCCGCGGGGAGACCTTCGTGGTCGCCGCACCGGCCGGGGACATCGAGGCGGCCCTGCGCCGGCGGGGCGCGAGCGGGCGGGCGCCCGTCGTCGTCGAGGTCGACTCCTCGGGCTGGCGGTCCGTGCCCGTGCCCTGACCTCCGCTCCCGGCGGTCAGGGCACGGCGACGTCGCGGCCGCCCCGTTGTGCTGTCCGGCCCGGCCCCTAGTGTTTCCGCTGGTGGGTCCGCTCGGCCCGCCGGAACCGGGAATCCGAGGAGGACGTCGCACTCATGATGGGACCGAGCCATGCGGCCTGCGGGGCGGCCGCGTGGGTGGCGCTGACCGCCGACTACCAGCTGCACCTGCAGGACGTCACCGTCCCGATCGGCTGGGGCATCCTCGACGTCGGCGACACCGGCGTCCTCACCGGCGCGCTGGTCACCGCCGGGGCGGCCCTGCTCCCGGACCTCGACCACCCGGACGGGACCGTGGCCCGCTCCCTGCGCCCGCTGTCCACGTGGCTGGCCCGCGGGATCTGCCGGCTCTCCGGCGGGCACCGGCGCGGGACGCACTCCGTGCTGGGCGTGGCGGTGTTCACCGCCCTGGCGACCGCCGCGCAGAAGATCGGGATCCCGGTCGAGGGCCTCGGCTGGGTGTGGCCGCTGGCCGCGGTGATGTCCGTGCTCCTCATCGCCTTCGCCGTGCAGGTGCTGGCCTTCGTGCCGGACCGGGTCGCGAAGCTCAACTGGGTCGTGGGGATCGGCCTCGGCGTCGTCGTAGGGCTGCACCCGCCCGCCCACGAGTGGTGGTTCCCCGCGGCCGTGGCCACGGGGGTGGTCGCCCACCTTGCCGGGGACCTGGTGACCACGCGCGGGATCCACCTCCTCTATCCGCTGCGGATGCCGCTGCCGCTGCCGCGGTCGGTGTACCGGAACCGGTCCTTCCTCACGGTGCCGCTGATCGGCAACGCCGGCTCGGCCGCGGAGATCGCGCTGCTCGCCCCGATCACCCTGTTCGCCCTGACGGGTCTGTGGGGGGCCTTCGCCCTGAGCACCGGGCTCGTGGTCGCCTGAGCCGTCAGCTCTGCAGACCCTGCGCGGCGATCTTCTCGTCCTGGCGGGCGCGCTCCTTCCGGATGAGCTCCAGCGTCCGGACGAGCCGCGGCATGGTGATGATGACGAGCCCGCCGGCCATGTTCAGCGGGATGACCCAGAGGAACCACACGAACCAGTCCGTGTAGGGGATCGCCGCCCCCTGGTGCATGGCCCCGAAGATCACGATGGAGTTCAGGGCGCCGTGGAGCATGCCCAGCCCCACGACGAGCAGACCGCTGATCAGGGAGATGATCGCGGTGACGACGTCGTTGGTGGTCCCCTGGCTCATCCGGGTGCTCAGCGTGATGGTGCTGCCCGCGAGCACCGCCAGCGCGGCGGTCTCCAGCGTCAGACCGCCCTCCAGGTACCCCAGCGACGTCTCGACGAGGAGCTGCTCGAAGCGGGGGAAGGCCGCCGCGACCACCCACATGAACAGCCAGCCGCCGGCGAGGTTGGCCAGGAGGGTCACCGCCCACAGCCGGCACAGCTGCAGCCACGTGCCGTGCTTGGCGACCACCGCGTTGATGGGGACCAGGAAGTCCTCGGTGAACAGCTCCGAGTGCGCCAGCCGCAGGGCGAACAGCCCGATGCCGAAGGCCATGCCGGCGAGCAGGTCCGAGCCCGTGGCGTCCTTGACGGCCAGCATCGCCATGATGCCCAGGCCCACGTCGATGCCGCCGAACAGCCCGGTGATGATCAGCGCCCGCCACGTGCGGTTGAGCCGGTCCGCCCCCTCCATGACCGTGTTCTCGAACTCCTCGACGAGCTCGTCCTCGACCGGTTCGTCGCTGCGCCCCAGTTCCTTGCGCTTGTCCTCGGTCTGCTGGTGGTCGGGCTGCATCCGGACTCCCCTGCTCGGCGCGGGTCGGCCCCCGGGAGGAGGACCGGCCATCCTCCGTGCGGAGGGTGGGACCAGCGTACTGACCGCGTGCCGTGACCACGATTGGCCATCGGGGCCGATCGTGGGTAGGATTGTCGTCGTTGCCCACAGCGGTCCGCCGTTGTGTTCGACGAGCGCGAGTGGCGGAATAGGCAGACGCGCACGGTTCAGGTCCGTGTGCCCGAGAGGGCGTGGGGGTTCAACTCCCCCCTCGCGCACCACGCAGGCGAAGCGGGACATCCGACGGATGTCCCGCTTCGCCTTTGTCGTCCCCCGGTCACCGGCGACCCGAGGTCAGCCGCGGACCGGGATGGTCCCCGCGTAGTCCGTGCTGTAGCCGGTGACCGGTGCGTGCGGGATCTCGTCCCAGCGGTCGGGGTCCTCCTGCTGGACCTCCCCGGTGGCCAGGCCCAGCAGCAGCTCCTGCACGGCGAGCACGTTCTGCCGCACGCTCTTGCCGCGGGCCTTCTGGCCGAGGCTGCCGTCCGAGGTGTTGCCCGAGGTCTCGAAGAACACGACAGGGTGGGAGTGCCGTTCCGGGTTGAGCCCGTCGTGGTCCAGGCCGAGCATCATCGCCGAGACGACGCCGCCCTTGATGTCGATCTCGTAGCCGCCGCCGACCTGGTAGCGGTCCATGGTGATGGAGCCGTACTTCGACAGCTCGTCGTAGACGTGCACGTTCATCTGGCGGGTGAGCCGGTCGTAGGCCCCGTCCTGGATGCCGGGCAGGGTCGGGCCGCCGGGGGCGAGCGAGATGCCGAGGGAGAGGGTGACGTCGTCGCCGGTCCCGTGCTGCTGCTTCAGGCCCTGGTGGTGGATGTCGACGCCCCACGCGGGGTCCACGGTGGTCCAGTACTCGTAGAAGGCCCGGGACTCGTCCGCGGCGAAGCCGTTCTCCGTCCAGTCGCGGTTGAGGTCGATCCGCTGCGGCGTCCCGCCCCGCGGGGCGTCCGTCACGCGGTCCCACAGCACGGTGTGCCGGATGTTCGCCTCGGCGCCGTCCGGGTTGTACATCGGGATGACGTGGAAGGTGAACGTCGAGCGCAGCAGCTCGTACTCGGCCGAGCCGTTGGTGCCGAGGTCCTTGAGCAGGGTCAGCAGGGCGTCGGTGCCGTAGGGCTCGTTGCCGTGGATCCGGCCCTGCAGCCACACGTGCTCCGGCCCGGAGCCGACGGTCGCGACCCACAGGTCCCGGCCCTGCTCGGAGGTGCTCACCTCCATGCCGGCCTCGGCGAGGGTGAAGGCGTCCACCCCGTGGCGGCTGGTCCGCTCGAGCTTCTGCAGCTCCCGGACCACGTCGTCGTGGGTCAGGATGCTCGAGGTGCTGGTCCTCCCCTCGGTGGAGGGGAAGTTGGCGTCCGCGGCGGCGGGGGCCGCGGCGCCCAGGGGAAGGGCGACGGCGAGCGCGAGCGCCGCCGCGGTCCGGCGCCGCCGGCGCGGGCGGTCCGAGGAGCGGGGGGTCGCGGAACCGGGGTGCTGAGGGATCACGTGCTGGTCCTCCTGGGGGTGAGGGCTGGTGCCGGCGCGGCCGGGGGGGGTCGTCGCCGGGACGGGGATGCTCGTGATGCTAGTCACGATCGCGCACGCACGTCACCGGAGGCGCGCCATCGGTGGACGTACTGATCGGCAGCACGGTGCCCGGGGCACGGACCGTCCACGGGCGCCGTGCCGGACGGCGGCGTCCGCCGTGGAGCCCCGCGTGCCGCCGGGCGCAGTGGTCCGGGTCACATCCGGCGGGGAGGCGGCACCCGGCGTCGTCGTTCCCCGCGCCGGAGCCATAGACTGGGCCACTGTGAAAGCACTGCTCCTGGAGAACGTCCACCCCGAGGCCGAACGCATCCTGTCCGAGAAGGGCATCGAGGTCGAGACGCGCAAGGGCGCCCTCGACACCGGCGAGCTCGTGGAAGCCCTCGAGGGCGTCGAGCTGCTCGGCATCCGCTCGAAGACCCACGTGACCCGGGAGGTGTTCGAGGCCCACCCGCAGCTGCTGTCCGTGGGAGCCTTCTGCATCGGCACGAACCAGATCGACCTCACGGCCGCCACCGAGCACGCCGTGACGTGCTTCAACGCCCCGTACTCCAACACCCGGTCCGTGGTGGAGCTCGCGATCGCCGAGATCATCTCGATGGCCCGGCACCTCACCGACAAGAACAAGGCCATGCACGAGGGCGTGTGGGACAAGTCCGCCAAGGGCGCCCACGAGGTCCGCGGCCGCACCCTCGGCATCGTGGGCTACGGCAACATCGGCTCCCAGCTCTCGGTGCTCGCCGAGACCCTCGGCATGCGGGTCTACTACTACGACGTCGTCGACCGCCTGCCGCTCGGCAACGCCCAGCGCTGCGACACGCTGGAGGAGCTGCTGGAGCGCGTGGAGACCGTCTCGCTGCACGTGGACGGGCGCACGAGCAACAACAGCCTCTTCGGCCGGGAGCAGTTCGAGCGGATGCGCCCCCGGTCCCTCTTCCTCAACCTGTGCCGCGGCATGGTGGTGGACTACAACGCGCTGCGGGACGCCCTGGTCAGCGGGCACATCGCCGGCGCCTCCGTGGACGTCTTCCCCAACGAGCCCAAGGTGGTCGGGGACCCGTTCAGCTCGGTGCTCCAGGGCCTGCCCAACGTGATCCTCACCCCGCACATCGGCGGCTCCACGCAGGAGGCGCAGGTGGACATCGGGCGGTTCGTGGCCGGGAAGCTGTCCTCCTTCGTGACCTCGGGCTCCACGACCCTGTCGGTGAACATGCCGCAGGTCCAGCTGGACACCGCCGTCAACGGCACCCGCATCCTGCATCTGCACCGCAACGTCCCCGGCGTCCTGGCGACCGTCAACAGCGTCCTCGGCGGCCACGGCATCAACATCGACCGCCAGCAGCTGTCCACCCGCGGGGACACCGGCTACCTGGTCACGGACGCCGGCAACGGCGTGACCCGGGAGGTCATCGAGCAGATCCTGGGCCTGCCCGAGACCATCCGGCTCAGCACCATCAACTGACGCCCCGCCCCGCCCGCCTCCAGCGCCTGACGGAGGCAGGTGGCACAATGACCGCATGAGCGGCGTCCTGGAGCAGCCTGCCGTCCACGGCAGGAGCACCTACGGAGCGGTGGTGCTCGCCCTGGCACCGGCGGGGGCGGCGCCCGGGCCCGACGACGCCGCCCGCGCGGGCGAGGACGCCCCCGTCCCGATACGCCCCGGGCGCGGGGTCCTGCACCCCCGCCACGAGCCGGAGGCCGCCGAGCTCTTCGTCCGTCTGCGCGCCGAGGGCCTGCTCACGGCGCTGGTCACCAGCCACCCGGAGCCGACCGCGGGACCGCCGGCGGACATCGTGGTCGCGGCCGATCCGCCGCGCGGCGGCACCCCGGGACGGGACGGGCCGGACCGCCACCCGCCCGCCGCGTCCCTGCTGCTCGCCTCCCGCCGGCTGGGCGTGGAGCCCGAGCACATCGTGGTGGTCAGCGACAGCGACCGCCTGGTGCGGACCGCGGTGACCCACGGCTTCGGGCTCGTCGTGGGGCTCGACGGCGCCGGCCGGCGGGGCCGGCTGCTCGCCGCCGGGGCCCACCTCGTGGTGGACGATCTCGCCGACCTCGACATCCCCGTCGCCACGGCCCCCGGGGCTCCCGGCTGGGGCGGCGGCTGCGGCGGGGGCAGCCCGTGGAACCTGACCTACACCGACCTCGACCCGCCGCGCGAGGGGATGCGGGAGTCGCTGTGCGCCCTCGGCAACGGCTACATGGCCGTGCGCGGCGCCGCGTGCGAGTCCCGGGCCGACGGAACGCACTACCCCGGCACGTACCTCGCCGGCGTCTACAACCGGCTGCGCTCCGAGGCCGCCGGTCTCGTCCTCGAGCACGAGGACCTCGTGAACGCCCCCAACTGGCTGCTGGTGCAGTACCGCGTGCAGGACGGCTACTGGTTCGAGCCCGCCCCGGACAGCGTGCTGGAGCACCGGCAGGACCTCGACCTGCGCACCGGGGTGCTGACCCGGGCCCTGCGATTCCGGGACGAGGCCGGGCGCACCACCCGCGTCACCACCCGCCGGTTCGTCTCCCAGGACCAGCGCCACCTGGCGGGCCAGGAGACGGTCTTCGAGGCCGAGGACTGGAGCGGCACCCTGACCGTGCGCAGCCTGGTGGACGCCGACGTCCGCAACCGCAACGTCGCCGACGACGCCGCCCTGTCCGGCCGGCACCTCGGCGACGCCCGGCTGGAGGACCTGGGCCACGGCACCGCGCGGGTCGAGGTCGCCACGTCCGGGTCCGGCGTCCGGATCGCCGTGGCCGCCCGCACCCGGGTGCTCCGCAGCGGCACCGAGGACCGGCTGCTCTCCCGGGTCCCCTGCCGGCCGTCTCCCGGTGCGGTGGGCCACGAGCTGCGGCTGCGGATGGACCCGGGCCGGGCCGTGCGGGTCGAGAAGGTCGTGGCCCTCGTGACCTCGCAGGACCGGGCGATCTGCACGCCCGCGCTCGCCGCGACCACGCTGCTGGAGCGGGCGGGCGGTTTCGACGACCTGCTCTCCGCGCACGTCGTCGCGTGGCAGGCCCTGTGGTCGGCCTTCACCGTGGCCACCGACGCCGGGGGCCGGCAGGGCCTGGCCGTGAACCTCAACACCTTCCACGTCCTGCAGTCGGTGGCGGCCGCACACCCGGACCTGGACGCGGGCGTCCCGCCCCGCGGGCTGCACGGCGAGGGCTACCGCGGCCACGTGTTCTGGGACGAGATGTTCGTCTACCCGATGCTCACCCTCCGCCGCCCCGAGTGGACCCGGGCGCTGCTCGCCTACCGGTACCGGCGCCTGCCCGAGGCTCGGGCCGCGGCGCGCGCCGCCGGCCACGAGGGGGCCATGTTCCCGTGGCAGAGCGGCAGCGACGGCCGGGAGGAGACCCCGCGGACCCTGTTCAACCCGCGCACCGGCCGGTGGATCCCCGACCACTCCCGGCTGCAGCGCCACGTGGGGCTGGCGGTCGCCCACAGCGTCTGGCAGTACTACCAGAGCACGGGCGACACCCGCTTCCTGATCGAGCAGGGCGCCGAGCTCGTGGTGGAGATCGCCCGGTTCTTCTCCAGCCTGGCCGTGCACGACCCCGAGGACGACCGGTACGTGATCACCGGGGTGATGGGCCCGGACGAGTTCCACGACGGCGCCCCCGGCACGCCGGGCTCGGGGCTGCGCAACAACGCCTACACCAACGTCATGACGGCGTGGCTGCTCGCGCGGGCGGTCCAGATGGTCGAGCGCCTCGGCGAGGACTACGGCGGGCCCCTGTGGCGGCGCCTGCGCCTGCGCGAGGACGAGGTGGCCCGGTGGGAGCGGATCCGCACGCGGCTGCGCGTGCCGTTCCTGCCCGGCGGCGTCCTCGCCCAGTTCGAGGGCTACGAGGAGCTGCCGGAGTTCGCCTGGGAGGACTACCGGGCCCGCTACGGCCACATCGGCCGCCTCGACCTCATCCTCGACGCCGAGGGCCGGTCCACCAACGACTACCGGCTGGCCAAGCAGGCCGACGTCCTGATGCTGCTGTACCTGTTCTCCGCCGAGGAGCTGCGGGATCTGCTGGGGCAGATGGGCTACGACTTCCCGCCGGAGGCGGTGCGGGCCACCGTGGCCTTCTACGGCGAGCGCTCCTCGCACGGGTCCACGCTCTCCAACGTGGTGCACTCCTGGGTGGAGGCCCGCCGGGACCGCCGCAGCTCCTGGTCCTTCCTCACGCGGGCGCTCAACAGCGACCTCGTCGACGCCCAGGGCGACACCGTCCGCGAGGGGGTGCACCTGGGGGCCATGGCCGGTTCCGTGGACATCCTCACCCGCTGCTACACGGGCCTGGAGGTCCGGGACGACATGCTGTGGCTGCACCCGGCGATCCCGCCGGAGCTGCCGGAGGTGTCCTTCTCGATCAGCTACCGGGACCAGCCCATCCAGGTCCGGGTCACGCGCACCGGGCTGCGGCTCTACCTCGGCCCCGGACCCGCCGAGCCCGTGCGCGTGTGCGTCGACGGCGAGGTCCACGAGCTCACGGCCGGGCAGACCCGGCACTTCCCCGTGGCGGTGCCCGATGCCTGAGCCGTGCACCACCGGCCACGGGGCCGCGGTCCCCGTGCAGGACCCCACGAGTTCACCGGATGATCACCGGGGGTTCCCCCTCGGTGGCACCCTGGTCGGGCCGCCCGGTCCACCATGGGACGACGACGCCCCCGCACTCCCCCACCCTGGAGCAGTGATGTCACCAGACACCGTCCTTCTCGACCGTTCCACGACCCCCGGCGTCGCCGACCCGGCGGTGCCGCTCATCGGACCCGCCACGGGCCGGTCCCTGCACGTGATGAGCTACAACATCCGCTTCCACCACAGCGGCACGCGCACCGGGGACCCTGACCACTGGCCCGACCGCGCGCCCCGGCTGGCGCGGCTGCTGCAGCTCGAGCAGCCCACCCTGCTCGGGGTGCAGGAGGCCCTCCACCACCAGCTGCCGGCGGTGGAGCAGGCCCTGCCGGCCGGCTACCGGATGGTCGGCTACGGCCGCGCCGGGGGCAGCAAGGGCGAGTACTCCGCGATCTTCTACGACGCCCGGCGCCTGGAGCTGCTGGAGTGGGACCAGTTCTGGCTCTCCGACGCCCCGGAGCTCATCGGCTCCACCACGTGGGGCAACGACATCCCGCGCATCGTCGCCTGGGGCCGTTTCCTGGACCGCGGGACCGGCGCCGAGCTCGTGCTGGTCAACACCCACTTCGACCACGACTCCGAGGACGCCCGGGATCGCAGCGCGGAGGCCCTGGTCGATCTCGTGCACAGCTTCCACCCGCACACCCCCGTCGTGGTCACCGGGGACTTCAACGCGGTGGCGGGCGGCTCGGGGGCGTACGCGACGCTGATGGGCTCCGGGCTGCTCGCCGACAGCTGGACGGCCGCCGAGGAACGGCTCACCCCCGCGTGGGGCACGTTCCCGGACTACGGCGAGGCCGTGGAGGGCGAGGAGCGCATCGACTGGGTGCTCGCCGGCCCCGGGGTGCGGGTGCTCCGCGCCGCGATCAACACCGCCCGCTTCGCCGGGGGCCACCCGAGCGACCACGCCCCGGTGCAGGCGCTCGTGGCCCTGCGACACGGCTGAGCGCTGCGGCCCCGCGGAGCGCTACGGCCCTGCGGAGCGCTACGGCCCTGCGGGGCCGAGGGTGAGCGGGCGCCACGGGCGGGCGCCGTCGGCCTCTGCGCCCATCGATCCCACGGTGCGCGCCGTGCGCGCCAGGGACGCGGCGTCCTCCTCCGGGGAGCGGCAGACGTCCTCCGCCGGCAGCGCGCACCACCGGATCGGGTCCAGGGTGAGGATGTGCGGGGTCCACACCGGGTCCTCCGCGACCCACTGCCCGTCCTCGCGCGCGAAGGACATGCTGACCGTCAGGCCCTCGTTGTTGACCGGCACCCGGGTGGCGTGCTCCGAGAGGCTGTTGCCCAGCCCGTGCACGATCCAGGTGTCCCCGTGCTTCTCGATCGGCAGCACCGAGTGCGTGTGGTGGCCGTAGACGAAGTCGAACTCCCCGCTGTCGGCCAGCGCGTGCGTGACCTCGAGCTGCTGCCGGTCGGGCGCCGAGGAGTACTCCTCCCCCGCGTGCACCGCGGCCAGCACGATCTCCGCCCCCGCCGCCCGGGCCGCGCGCGCCTTGCGGACCATCTCCGGCACGTCCAGCAGGTCCACGCGCCACGCGGCGTCCGGGACGTTGCCGTTGAGCCCGTAGGTCCCCGTCACCAGCCCCACGCGCACGCCGTCCGCCTCCAGGACCAGGGGCTCCCTGGCGTCCTCCGCCGTGCGGTAGGTGCCCGTGGTGGCGATCCCGGCGTCCGCCAGGACGTCGAGGGTCCGCTCGAGGCCCTCCGGCCCGGCGTCCACGGCGTGGTTCGTGGCCGTGGTGCACGCGTCGTAGCCGATGCCCGCCAGCGCCGGGACGATCTGCGGCGGCACCTCGAACGAGGGGTATCCGGAGAAGGGACCCTCGGGTGCGGCGAGCGGGGTCTCCATGTCGCAGATCGCGAGGTCCGCGTCCTCCGTGAACGGGCGCAGCCCCTCCACGAGCGGGCCGAAGTCCAGCTCCCCGTCCCCGTCGGCCTCGGCCTGCGCCCACAGCCCCGGGTGGAGCAGGACGTCGCCGGTGACCACGACCTCCAGCCGGTCCGCAGCGGGGTCCGGCGTCGGGGAGGCCGACGCCGCGAGCCCCGAGGGAGAGGGGTCCGCCGACGGGGCCGACGCCGCCCCGGCCCTGTCGGCGGTCCCCTGCGGCGCGGACGGCTCCGCGGCGCAGCCGGCGAGGACCGTCGCGGCGGCCAGCAGGACCGAGGCCAGGCCCGCCGCGGGGCCGTGGCGCGCCGGCGGGGGAACACGGGGAGAGGTCATGGACCGAGGGTAGGCCACCCTGGGAGGGGCCGCCCACCCGCGGCCGGTCAGGACAGGACCGTCGACCAGAGCTTCTCGTCCTCGGGCCGGTGCGGGACCGCGGTGCTGGGCACCACCTCGGCCGGCGCCGGGTGGGCCGTGCCCTTCAGCGCGAGCATCTCCTCCAGGTCGTCCAGCGGAGTGGGCGAGTTGTCGGCGCGCAGGTCCACGTCGAGCAGCACGGGGTACTGGAAGCCCGCGAGCGTGTCGGCCACGAGCACCGCGGCGCTCTGCTGCCCCCGGCTGTCCCCGCCCGCGTCCTGGCCCGCCCGCAGGCAGGCCAGGAGCGCCCGCGCCATCCCGGTGCTGGTCGGCCCGGGCCCCGCGAGCGCCTCGTCCATCGCCGCGCGCATCGCCTCGACGACCTCGGGGCCGGCCAGGTAGTTGCCGATGACCACGAAGTCTGCCCCGGCCACGCCCCCGGCCCAGGGCGTGCACAGGCTGCCGGTGAGGTGCGCCCCCGGTCCCGCCACGGGCAGGACCGCCACCTGGCGCAGCGCCAGGTCGGGGTCGGCGTCGGTGAGTCCCGCGATCGCCTCCTCGGCCGTGCCCCCGTGGTGCAGGGTGCGGAGCATCTCGAAGCGCAGCCGCCGGTTCGTCCACGCCTGGGAGGCCACGACCCCGGCGGTGGGCACGAGCGCCGGCACGGCGTTGCCCACGGCGAGCGAGCAGCTCGCGGTGGCGGCCCCGAGCAGACGGGAGTCCGTGCTCCGGGCGATCACGGTGTAGGTCACGAGCACCTCCTGGCCGTCACGTCCGTGCCGGCCGGTTTGTTGTCGATGGCTGTCCCCGCGCCGACCGGGGAGGACGTCCCCCGGCCCGGCACGCCGGGGCGGGGTGTGGTGGCGGGCCGCCCCGGGTGCATAGGGTGGGACGACACCCACGACCGGGTGCGCACCGGCAGGGCGGCCGAAGAGGGCACCTGCCGGATCCACCCGGGCGGACGGCTCATTCCTACCACCGGGAGGCCTCGGATGGCACGCGGAGCTCGGATCGTCGCCCTGGGGAGCGCCGTGTGCCTCGCCCTGGGCGCCTGCTCGGCGGGCGAGGGCGTGGACCTGGCCGGGGCGGGGGACGTGGACACCGACGACTACCTCAGGGTGGCCATCGCCGGGGAGCCCGACCAGCTCGACCCCCACAACACGAGCGCGTACTTCTCCTTCCAGATCCTCGAGAACGTCTACGACACCCTGGTGGAGCCCGACGAGAACCTCGAGATGCAGCCCGCCCTCGCCGAGTCCTGGGAGGTCAGCGAGGACCAGCTCTCCTGGACGTTCCGCCTGCGGGAGGGCGTCACGTTCCACGACGGCACCGCGTTCACGGCCGAGGACGTCGTGTACTCCTACGACCGGATCGTCGACGAGCAGCTGGCCAACGCCTACCGTCTGTCCGCCGTCGAGGACGTCGTGGCGGTCGACGAGCACACCGTGCGCATCGACGTGTCCCAGCCGACCCCCGCGCTGCTCGCCGCGATCGGCGGGTACAAGGGCATGGCCATCGTCGAGCGGCAGAACGTGGAGAGCGGGGACGTCCAGCTCGACCCGGTGGGCACCGGTCCGTTCGAGGTGGTGGGCAACTCCGCGAGCACGGCCGTGACCCTGCGGGCCAACGAGGACTACTGGGGCGAGGGCCCCCACGTCCCGGGGGTCGTCTACCGGTTCATCTCGGAGGGCACCACCGCGCTCGCGGACCTCACGGCCGGCGAGGTGCACTGGACGGACTCCATCCCGCCGCAGCGGGTGAACTCGCTGCGGCAGAACCCCGACGTCGAGGTCGCGAGCGTCCCCTCCACGGACTACTGGTACGTGACCATGAACCAGGCGCGGCCGCCCTTCGACTCCCTCGACGCGCGCCTCGCCGTGGCACAGGCCGTCGACCGGGAGGCGATCGCCCAGGTCACCTGGTACGGCAACGCCACCGTGAACCAGACCGCCGTTCCCGAGACGTCCGTCTGGCACCACGAGTACGCGCCCTTCGAGCAGGACCCGGAGCGCGCCCGCGAGCTCGCGGAGAGCTCCGGGCTGACCGGGGAGACCGTGGAGCTCATGGTCACCAACGAGTTCCCGGAGACGGTCACGGCGGCCCAGGTCATCGCCGCCAACCTCTCGGAGATCGGGGTCGCCACCGACATCCGGACCCTGGACTTCGCGACCTGGCTCGACGAACAGGCCCAGGGGAACTTCGACATGCTGCTCCTGGGCTGGCTCGGCAACGTGGACGTCAACGACTACTACTACAACCAGCACCACTCCGAGGGCTCGAACAACGCCCAGGGCTACAGCAGCCCCGAGGTCGACCGGCTCCTGGACGCGGGGCGCACCGAGACCGACCAGGACGCCCGCAAGGAGCTCTACGGCCGGGCGGCGGAGCGGATCGTGGACGACGCCAGCTACGTCTACCTGTACAACCCCGACGTGGTCCAGGCGTGGACGCCGGACCTGCAGGGCTACGAGGCCCGCCCGGACCGCGCCGTCCGGTTCAAGGACGTCCGGCTCGAGGAGGACACCGAATGAGCAGCCCGCTCCTGAGATTTCTCGTCAAGCGCCTGCTGCACACCGTGGTGGTGCTC
Source organism: Kocuria sp. NPDC057446 (assembly GCF_042802875.1). NCBI lineage: Bacteria > Bacillati > Actinomycetota > Actinomycetes > Micrococcales > Micrococcaceae > Kocuria > Kocuria sp. NPDC057446. The sequence goes on from NZ_JBHVDI010000077.1 coordinate 13,138, forward strand.
TTCGGCGTGCTGGTCGTGGTCTTCGCCCTCCTCCAGCTCGTCCCCGGGGACCCCGTGCGGGTGGCCCTCGGCACCCGCTTCACCCAGGAGTCCTACGACGCCCTGCGGGAGGCCTCCGGACTGGACCGGCCCCTGCTCGTGCAGTTCTTCGCCTACATCGGCAACGCCCTCACCGGGAACCTCGGGGTGAGCTTCCGCAGCGGCGAGCCGGTGACCCTCATCCTGCTGGACCGGCTGCCGGCCACCGTGTCCCTCGGTCTCGCCGGGATCACGGTCGCGCTGCTCATCGCGTTCCCGCTCGGCACCTGGGCCGCCCTGCGCCGCGGATCGGCGGCCGACGGCGGGATCCGGGCCGTGAGCCAGTTCGGCGTCTCGATCCCCGACTTCTGGCTCGGGCTGCTCCTGATCATCGTCTTCTCGACGATGCTGGGGCTGCTGCCGCCGTCCGGGTACGTGCCCTTCACGGAGGACCCGTGGGGCTGGCTCCAGCGCGTGGTCCTGCCCGGCCTGGCCGTGGGCGTGGTCTCCGGGTCCATCCTGACCCGCTACGTGCGCTCCGCGGTGCTCGACGTCGCAGGCTCCAACTACGTGCGCACCGCCCGGTCCAAGGGCCTGCCCCGCCGCACGGTGGTCGGCCGGCACGTGATGCGCAACGCGCTCGTGCCGATCCTCACGGTGGCCGGCGTCCAGGCCGCCACGATGCTCGGCGGTCTCATCGTCATCGAGGTCGTCTTCGCGTGGCCGGGGCTGGGCCGGCTGGTCTTCGACGCCGTCGCGGCCCGCGACTACCCCGTGGTCCAGGGGACCGTGCTGCTGATCGCCCTCATCTTCCTGCTGATCAACCTGCTGGTGGACATCCTGTACGCCGTCGTCGACCCGAGGATCCGTGTGTCATGAGCAGCTCCGAGACGCCCTCGCCCGACCGCCGCGCCCCGGACGCCGGGGACGGCCGCACCGGGCCCGCCGAGCCGGCGGAGACGCCGGAGGAGGTCAGCCGCACCGGCACGCTGCGGATGCTGGTCTCGAACAAGGTCACGGCCGCGGGTCTGGTCATCCTCGTCCTCGTGGTCCTGCTCGCCGTGCTCGGCCGCTGGATCGCCCCCTACGGGGCGAACGACATCGACGTGGTCAACGCCCTGCAGCCGCCCTCGGGCGCGCACCTGTTCGGCACCGACGAGCTGGGCCGGGACGTGTTCTCCCGCGTGGTGCTCTCCGCCCGGATCTCCCTGACCGTGGGACTCGTGGCCGTGGGCATCGCCCTGGTGGTCGGCGTGGCCCTCGGGCTCGTGGCCGGCTTCTTCGGCGGCTGGCTCGACACGGTCATCATGCGCAGCGCCGACGTGCTCTTCGCGTTCCCCATCCTGTTGCTGGCCATGGCCATCGTGGCCGTCCTGGGTCCCGGGCTGACCACGGCGATGATCGCGATCGGGGTGGTCTACACCCCCATCTTCGCCCGCGTCACGCGGGCCTCCACGCTCGCCGTGCGCGAGGAGCTCTACGTCAAGGCCTCCCAGTCCGTCGGGGCCTCCGACGGGCTCATCCTGCGCCGCCACGTGCTGCCGAACATCATGGGGCCCATCACCGTCCAGACCTCCCTCTCGCTGGCCTTCGCGATCCTCTCCGAGGCCGCGCTGTCCTTCCTCGGACTGGGCGTCCAGCCCCCGGAGCCCTCGTGGGGACGGATGCTCTACGACGCCCAGGCCTTCATCTACGACGCCTGGTGGATGAGCGTGTTCCCGGGCCTGGCCATCTTCTGCACCGTGCTGGCGTTCAACCTGGTGGGCGACGGCATGCGCGACGTCCTCGACCCCCGGCAGCGGACCGCCGACGAGATCCGGAGGAGCGCCTGATGCGCACGCCCCATCCCCGCCGCACCGCCGTCCCGGCGTCCCCCGACCGGGACGTGCTGCTCGACGTGCAGGAGCTCACGGTCCGGATCGGTCCCGCGGAGATCGTCAACGGCGTGTCCTTCTCCGTCCCCCGGGGCGGGACCCTGGGCATCGTGGGCGAGTCCGGCTCCGGCAAGTCCATGACGGTGCTCGCGGCCACCGGCCTGATCGACTCCCCGCCCGCCCGGGTGGGCGGGCGGTCCCTGCTGGACGGGCAGGACATCGTGACGATGGATCCCCGCCGGCTGCGCGGCGTCCACGGCAGGCGGGTGGGCTTCATCTTCCAGGACCCCTCCACGTCCCTGAACCCGGTGCTGACCGTCGAGCAGCAGCTCACGGAGGCACCGCGCTTCCACCTCGGCCTCACCCGCCGCGACGCCCGGCGCCGGGCGCTCGAGCTGCTCGAGGCGGTCGGCATCCCCGACCCGCCGTCCCGCCTGACCTCCTACCCGCACCAGCTCTCGGGCGGGATGAAGCAGCGGGTGATGATCGCCGTGGCCCTGGCCTGCGACCCCGAGCTGCTCGTGGCGGACGAGCCCACCACCGCGCTCGACGTCACGACCCAGGCCCAGATCCTCGAGCGGGTCAAGGAGCTGCAGGAGTCCCGCGGCATGAGCGTGATCTGGATCAGCCACGACCTCGGCGTGGTCTCGGGGATCGCGGACCGGGTGGCCGTGCTCTACGGCGGGCAGATCGTGGAGTCGGCGCCCCTCGGGGAGCTCTTCACCGACCCCCGTCACCCCTACACCCGGGGCCTCATGGACTCCCGGCCGCAGACGGCCCACGGCAAGGGCGAGCTCGCGGTGATCCCCGGCAGCCCGCCGGACCCGAAGCACCTGCCCCCGGGCTGCCTGTTCTGGGACCGCTGCCCCGTCCGCGGGGACCCCCGCTGCGAGACCGAGCGCCCGCCGGAGACCCGGGTGGGACCGGACCACGTGGTCCGCACGTTCTACGGCGGGACGGCGGACGGCACCGACCGGCGAGGAGGCCCCCGATGACCGACGACGACCGGCCGCTGCTCAGCGTGCGGGACCTGCAGGTCCGCTTCCGCGTCACCACCGACCGCGGCAAGGGCGTGGTGCAGGCGGTGGCCGGGGTCGACTTCGACATCCACCGGGGGCAGACGGTGTCCCTGGTCGGCGAGTCCGGCTCCGGCAAGTCCACGGTGGCCAACGCGCTGATGCACCTGGTGGAGCCCAGCGCGGGCACCGTCCTGCTCGACGGCGAGGACATCACCTCGGTGCGGGGCCGGGAGCTCAAGGCCCTGCGCCGGCGGATCGCCATGGTGTTCCAGGACCCGTTCGCGTCCCTGGACCCCCGCCAGCACGTCGCCCGCGCCGTGGCGGAGCCGCTCGAGGTGCACGGTCTCGGCGGGGACAAGGACGGGCGCCGCCGCCGGGTGGCGGAGCTGTTCGAGCTCGTGGGCCTCTCCCGCCGCTTCCTGGACCGGTACCCCCACGAGCTCTCGGGCGGGCAGCGCCAGCGCGTGTCCATCGCCCGGGCGCTCGCCGGCGAACCGGACCTCGTCATCCTCGACGAGGCGACCGCCTCCCTGGACGTCTCCGTCCAGGCGCAGATCATGAACCTGCTCAACCGGCTGCAGGACGAGCTGGGGCTCACCTACCTGTTCATCGCCCACGACCTGGCCGTCGTGGAGCACATGAGCGACCACGTCCTGGTGATGTACCTGGGGCGGCTCATGGAGGACGGGGGCGTGCGCGACGTCTTCGACGCCCCGGCCCACCCGTACACCAGGGCGCTGATGGCCTCCGCGCCGTCCGCCGACCCCGTGGCGGAGCGCCGACGCCGGACCGCCCCGCTCGAGGGCGAGGTGCCGTCCCCCCTCGATCCGCCGTCCGGGTGCGTGTTCCGGACACGCTGCCCGTGGGCGGCCGACGAGTGCGCCCGGACGGTGCCCGAGCCCGTCCCGCCGCCGGGCGCCCCGGGGACCCCGTCCGCCGGCCCGCGGCGTGCCGGCCGGGCGCACGTCGCCGCCTGCATCCGGCTGCCGGAGGTGCAGGCGTCCACGCGCGGGGTTCCGCGGCCGGAGGACTCCGCCGGGCCCGCCGGGCCTGCGGGCCCGGCGGGCGCGTCCGCGGGCGGCCCGTCCCCGTCC
>NZ_JBHVDI010000078.1:0-16604 GCF_042802875.1 Kocuria sp. NPDC057446
GACGGGCGCCGTTGCGCCCGTCGCCCATGGCTCTCCGGACTCCGGTCAGCACCTCGACCAGCTCCGGACGTGCTGCGTGTTGCCGCTACTTGACCTTGCCATTGGGGGTCTTCGTGATCGACAGGTCGGCCACGATCGGCAGGTGGTCGGACGCCGTGGTCTGGATGACCCGCGCCGAGGTGGCGGTGGCTCCCCGCGCGGTCAGGATGTAGTCGATGCGCAGGCTGGGGTTCTCCACGGAACCGCTGCCGGGGAGTCCTTCGAGGTCGGGACCGAAGGTGTAGTCGTCGTCCTGTCCGAGGGCGGCGAAGGTGTCCGTGAACACCGAGAAGAGAGGCTGCAGCTCCGGGGCGTCCGGTTCGGCGTTGAGGTCCCCCACGATGACGGCCGGTCGCTTGCTGGTGTCCGTGATGTCGAGAATCTCCTCGACCTGCAGGGCACGCTGTTCCTCGCGCTGGAAGTCCAGGTGCGTGCTGTAGAAGGCGATGTGGTTGCCGCGGACGTTCACCACGGCCTCGAGCAGGCCTCGCTGCTCGGTGGGCCGCTCCTCGTACTCGATGTTCGTCAGGAGGTGGTTCTCCGAGGAGATGATCGGGTACTCGCTGAGGATGGCGTTGCCGTACTGGCGGTTGTCCACGTCGCCGGGCAGCGGTGGTTCGTCCAGGTTGGCGCCGTACACGACGTGCATGTCGAGCCGCTCGGCGAGCCACTGCGCCTCGTCCAGGAACTCACTGCGTGATCCCCAGCGGTTGTCCACCTCCTGCAGGCCGATGATCTCGGCGCCGGAATCCTCGATCACCGACGCTGTGCGCTCGAGGTCGAACTGGTTGTCGCCGTCCGCGCCGTAGTGGATGTTGAAGGACATCACGGTCACCTCGGTGCTCTTCCCGCCGGCCTTCGAGGGGGCGGCGAGGGCCGGTCCGGCGCCGAGCAGGGTGCTGCCGGCGATCAGGGCAGCGACGGAACCGGTGGTCAGCAGTTTTTTCAGCATGGTGGGTACTCCTCGTGGTGGTCGGGGTGGTGCTGGTGGGGAGGGCGGTGGGAAGGAACGCTCGACGGACCGGGAACCTGGTGAGCGGTGCAGGGCTCGCGGTCTCCTGCGGAGCACTCGCCCACGCGGTCCGGCACGGTTGCGGGCACCCCGCTCACCGTTGCACTGCTGGGAGAGTGTGATCGGTACCACGTGACAATTTTGGACTAGACCAATTTGCAAAGTCAATGGATTGGTCCAGACCAAAGGTTCGGAAAGCCCAAACCGTTGGGCGGTCCCGTCTTCCCGTCCCTGGCGGGGGGGCGGGTTGGAGCTCCGCTCCCGCGCCCGGCGCTCCGCTCTGCGGCGGCCTTGTCACCACAAGTGGGTATTCACGATGGTGAATGATTCTGCATAGGATCCAAGAGATCCCTCATCCCCGCAGAGGCAGTACCCCGTGATCCGCGGGCCGGTTCTCGAGGAGGCGACAGCGGTTCGTGGCTGCTGACCCCTCTTCCGCCTGCTCGTCCACGTCTTGCCGCATGTCCTCCTGCGCAGGCCGACCCGAAGCAGGTTCCATGATCCGCCGTTCCGCCTCCGAGCCCGCCGCGACTCCTCACCGAAGGCTCCGCCTGCGCGTGCTGGCGCTCGCCGTCCCGCTCCTCCTGTCCGGGTGCACGAGCGTCGAGGTCGCGGTCGACTCCCCGCAGCAGGGTGCTCCTGCGGCGACGGCACCTGCGGCGGCACCGGCGCCGTCGCCGGACACCGTGGTTCCCCGGCCGGTGGCCGCACCCGAGCCGGCGACGACGAGGACGTTCACCACGCCGGACGGGGCCTACAGCTTCCAGTACCCGGCGGCATGGACCGTGGTCGCCGTGCCGGGGGAGGACGAGGTGTTCTCCGTCCGCCGAGGGGACGGAGAGCGGGTGGCCGGTCTCGCCACAGGCCTGCCGGTCGGTCCGCTGGCCAGCCCCGTCTACCCCGAAACCTCGTATGTCTCCTCCGAGGTGCCGGGCATTGCTGGTCCCCTGGGACGGACCGTCACCGCGGTGGTCGGCCTGTTCCCCGGACAGAGCATCGGCGGTGAGGCGATCGCGTTCGGCCTGGCTGACGGCGGTGACCCGGCCGCGAACTACGGACGGGTGCGGGCAGCGGACGCCTCGTTCTTGTCCTTCCGCGGCATCAAGCCCATCGGCAACGGATCGACCATGCTCTCCGAGGGGGAGGTTCGCCGGGAGCTGGCCGCGTACACGGCTTCGTCCGAGGGCCGATCCGTGCTTGCGATGCTCTCCAGTCTCACCGCGGACACGGCCGTCACAGGCAGCGTGTGCCAGGACGACGACTACGTCTACACCGCGCTGCAGGGTCTGGGCTGCGACGAGGCGCGAGGCGTCGTGGATGAGCTGAGCTTCGCAGGAAGCCGTGACGGAGAGTTCTCCGTCGTGTCGGACCGCTACTTCTGCGCCAGTGAGGGCGTCGAGCCCTGGGAGTTCCACGATCCGGTGTACGTCTGCGGCGTCAACGGCGCCGGGGACGTCGGGTTCCACCTCGACCCCCTCACGGTCACGGCGGACCACCCGCTGCTCCACGTGGAGGCCGGCTCCGCCGAGGATTTCACCGCGGAGGTGGTCGACGCAGCGGTCGACTGCGAGGGGATCAACTACGAGTTCACCGAGGTCGACGACCTCACCTGCCCGGAGGCCAAAGGCATGCTCCAGCCGTTCCTCGAGGGCAGAGGCACTCCGGCCGGCGACGACGAACAGGTCCTCGACGACACCGAGTGCACCCGGGCGCCGGCCGAGCGCGGCGGGGCCACAGTGCCCTCGTGGTCGTGCTCCCGGGTCCAGGGCGGGTCCTTCGTGGCCTACGCCCGGCTCTAGCCCGCGGCAGAAGGAACCGTCGATGTCCGTCTCCTCCCGCTTCTCGCGAGGTCCGGCTGCGCCCTCTCCCGGTCGATCTGTCGACACCGCTCCGGCCGGCGCTCCTGCCCCCGTCCGGTCCCTGGGGTTCGCCGCCTTCCGGCTGCTCGGCCCGCCCGCGGACAGCAGCCCCTCGAGGCCGGTGCCGAGTCTGGCCGAACGAGGCGCGGGCCATGAGGTGATCGCCGCGACGCTGCGGCTGCAGGAGGGGCAGCCGCCCCGCACGTGGTGGGGCCGGCTCACGGGCGCCAGCCCGCTGAGCGCCGAGAGCCGCTCGTGGTACCGGGGTGCGGTGGGGGAGATCGCCGTCGGGCAGATCCTGGGGCGCCTGGGTCCGGCGTGGACGGTGCTGCACGCCGTGCCGGTCGGCGCGGGTGCCTCGGACATCGACCACGTGCTCATCGGTCCCGCCGGGGTGTTCACGCTGAACACGAAGAACCACTCCGGCAAGACGGTCTGGGTCGCGGACCGCGCCATCCGCGTCGACGGGCACCAGCAGCACTACCTCTCGCACTCCCGCCACGAGGCGGCGCGTGCGGCGAAGCGATTGAGCGCGGTGGTGGGGGAGCCGGTGCCGGTGACCCCGGTGCTCCTGAGTGACAGAAGTGCCGTGGTCAGGAGGGCGGTGCAGCGCGGGCGGCGAGGCGTCCGCCGGGTCTGCGCTCGGGAGCCGTCCGCCGTCCTCGTGACCCGGTCTGCCGCCCTCGGAAGTGGACGGTTTCGAGGGAAGGCGGGTTCCCTCTTGCCGGTGCCCGTTTCGGAGCGCACAGTGTGTACATGAGGACGACGACGCCGTGGTTCGTGGTGGCTGTGGTGGTCGCGGCCCTGGCCCAGCTGGTGGTCGGGTTCTACTACCTGGCCAGCGGTCTGATGGCTCCACTGTGGGCCATCGTGCTCCTGGGCGTGTGGTGGGTGATTCTCACGTACGTCGGGGTGCGGCTGGTGCAGCGCCGGTCCTACCTGGTGCTCCTGGTTCCCGTGGTCGCCATCGCGACGTGGTTCGCCGTCATGTCGTTCGGGGGAGCGGTCCTCGGCTGGACCCCCTGAGAACCCGGGCGGTGTCCCCGCACCGACGCCGAACCGCGAACTCCGGTCGTTCCCAGAGAGGAATCATGGTGCTTCGCACGTTCCGCGCCGACGATTTCGAGACCCTGCTCGACCTCACCGTCCGCGCCTTCGAGCCCATCCAGGACGGCATCCGGAACCAGTTGGGCGACGATCTGTTCGCCCGGCAGAACGGGCAGTGGCGGCAGGACTACCGCGACACCCTGGTAGAGCTCACGAACGCGGAGAACCAGCACCGCTTTCTCGTCGCCGACCTCGACGGCGAGCCCGCCGGCTACGCCGCCTGGACCGTCCACCCCGGTCCGCTCGGGCCCCAGGGGGAGATCACGCTGCTCGCCGTCGACCCCCGGCGCCAGGGCGCCGGTCTCGGCCGTGCCTTGATCGACGGAGCCTGTGAGGCGATGCGTGCGGCAGGGTGCGTCGTGGCCTGGGCCGGCACCGGCGGCGACGAGGCGCACACCGCCGCCCGCGCCGCCTACGCCGCCGGAGGGTTCACCCCGCTGCCCACCGTGTTCTACAGCCGCGTCCTCTAGCCCCTCCGGAGGTTCCCGCCACGGCGGTCGCTGACGCGGGGGCCGTGCGGGCGGCAGGAGTGCCCCCCCCGGGACGGGTCCGCTTCGTGGGGGAAGCGCTCCGCACGACGGCGCACTCTCGGCTCGCTCTGGTCAGTGCGGTGCGCGGACCCTAGCCTGGGAGCAGGCCGAGCGGCCGGGAACCGACGGTCACAGGGCGCAGCTGTTCGCCACCGGACGTCCGGCCGCGTCCCATCGCCCACCGGCTTCTGCGCGCGAGGGTGATACAGGTGCCGCGCGAGGCGAGGGGGTCGATCGTGACCGCTGACGGCGAGCTGAACGCCTTCCTGGCCGCGCACCTGTCCGAGATGCTGGACGGGCTCAAGGAGTGGGTGCGGATCCCCTCGGTGGCCGCGGTCCCGGAGCGCGAGCACGACCTGCTGCGCTCGGCCCACTGGCTGGCCGGGGAGCTGCGCGACGTCGGCTTTCCCACCACGCGAATCTGGCCCGGCGTCTACGGCCCGGCCGTGTACGCCGCCTGGTGCGAGACTCCCGGAGCTCCCACGGTGCTGGTCTACAGCCACCACGACGTGCGCGCGGTCAAGGACGAGAACTGGGACCAGACCGCTCCCTTCGAGCCGGTCTCCCGCGACGGGCGGCTCTACGGCCGGGGCACCTCGGACGCCAAGGGCCAGGTCCTCGCCCATCTGTGGGGACTCCGGGCACACCTGGCCACCACCGGGCGCGGGGCGCCGGCCGTCAATCTGAAGTTCCTCGTCGAGGGCGAGGAGGAAGCCGGTTCTCCCGGCCTGGCACGGGTGCTCCAGGACCATGCGGAGGAGCTGGTCGCGGACGTGGTGGTCTTCTCCGACACGCTGCTGTGGCGCGCCGAACACCCCGGCCTGTGCACCGGGGTGCGCGGGATGCTCAGCGCGCGCCTGGAGATCCACGGGCCCTTCACCGACATCCACAGCGGGGCGGTGTCCGGGGTCGCCCCCAACCCGGCCCTGGAGCTGGCCCGGATCATCGCCCAGCTTTACGACGACGACGGCAGGATCACCCTGCCCGGCTTCTACGACCGCGTCGAGGAGATTCCCGAGACCCGGCGGGCGGAGCTGGCCGCGCTGCCCTTCGACGAAGGGGACTGGCTCGCCCGGACCCAGACGCGCAGCATCGGCGGGGAGGCCGGCTACACCGTGCTGGAGCGGCTGTGGGAACGCCCGGCCCTGGAGGTCGTCTCCCTGGCCGCCGGGGACTCCGCGGGGGTTTCGAGGGCGGTGATCCCCTCGGTGGCGGCGATGGATCTGAGCATCCGCACCGTGGTGGGGCAGAGGGTGCACGAAGTGGCCGACCAGTTGCGCACGTGGGTGGCCGAGCGGGTCGGGGACGGGTTCGAGTACGAGCTGACCGTGTCGACCACCACCGCCCAGGAGGCCTACCGCACCCCGGAGCACCCCGCCGTGGAGGCGCTGGCCCGGGCCATGGCCGCCGGCTTCGGGGTGGAGGAGGTGGGGCGGATGGGCAACGCCGGGGGCGGTCCGGCCGACCTGCTGGCCGGCTCACTGGACGCGCCGGTGGTGTTCTTCGGCACCGGGCTGCTCGAGGACAACTGGCACAACAGCGACGAGAGCGTGCGCACGGACCTGCTGCTGGCCGGGGCCGCCACCCTGGCCCATCTGTGGGGCGAGCTGAGCCGCACACAGCTGTAAGAGGATATGACGTTCGGGGAAGCGATCCTCGGCTGAAAGCCCTGAGGCGCGGATGCGTGATTCCAAGGGCGGCGGTCCAAGGAACGCCGGCCGGCTCCTCGATGGCGTTCAGACGAGTACGTGCCGAGGTGTATCGGCCGGTGTCGGGATGATCTCCTCCATCACCTCGAGGACGGCATGGACGGCCGTCGAGTTCTCGTTCTTCCGCCAGACGATCACCGCCGCGAGGTGCATCGGTGATCCGGCAAGGTCGCGGTAGACCAGTCCTGGTGTGTCGATGTGCTGGACCGAGGACACCGTGATCGTGACACCCATACCTGCGGCTACGAGGCCGAGGATGGCGTAGGAGTCGGGCGCCTCCTGCAGGACCCGTGGGGTGAATCCGTGGGCGGCGGTGACCCGCATCATCGCGTCCCGAACGGTGGAGCCCTGGGTCGCCGGAAACGTCACGAAAGGTTCGTCGGCCAGATCCTTCACCCGGACAGTGGCTCCGGCGGCCAGCGGGTGGTCGGCGGGCAGCGCGACGACGACCCGTTCGTACACGACCACGCGGCTGTTCACATCTGTGCGCCGCACCGGCAGGCGGGAGAAGCCTATGTCCACGGTCCCGGCTGCTACCTGGGCAGGGGCGGTGCCGCCGTACACCAGGCTCTGCAGAGCCAGCTCGATGCCCGGGTGCTCGGACCGCACCGCGCGTGCCAGCCGCGGAAGGATCTCCCGGCTGCTTGCCCCGGCGTAACCGATGGTGACCCTGCCGAAGACCTCGGACCGCCCGACCAGCGCCGCATGACGCACGGCGTCCGCGTCGCGGAGCAGCGCACGGGCCGGTTCGAGGGCTGCGGAGCCGGCGTCGGTCAGGCGCACCGAGCGGGTGCTGCGGTCGAACAGTGTGGCGTTCAGCTCCCGTTCCAGCTTCCGGATCTGCTGGCTGAGCTGCGGTTGGGACACGCCGAGGCGGTCGGCGGCCCGGCTGAAGTGCAGTTCCTCCGCCACAGCCACAAAAGCTCTGAGGTGTCGGGTGTCCATTCTTCTATTTATAACGTCCTTGAATGACTGTCGAAACGATTGGTCATTGGACGCCAATAACTTCTGCTGGCATCTTGAATCGTGGTCGCTGTCACACGTAAAAGTGTGCTGAGCCACAGTCGGTCAACGGTCCGGGTGGAGGACGAAGATGTCGAAGGAATCGCTCGGGGCTTCTTCTCGGTGGGCTCGGCGTCCCGCAGGCTCCACGTGGGGTGACTTCGGTCCCGACGACGCGCTCGGCCGTCTCAACCTGCTGACGCCGGAGAAGCTCCGGCAGGGCATTGCCGAGGTGGAGGACGGGCTGTCCTTCGCGCTGAGCCTGCCGCTCACACTGCCCGGAGGCACGTCCCTCAACGCCAACCGGCTGCCCCCGGTGGTCCGGCCGAACCGGCGGCAGGGCCTAGTCAACTACAACTGCCGGATGGACGAGCTCTTCCCCGGGGCCACCGACGTGCTCAGCGACGACCTCGTCGTCCTCCACCTGCAGTACTCCACGCAGTGGGACTCGCTGGCCCACGCCGGATCCATGTTCGACGCCGACGGCGACGGCGTGCCCGAGCCGGTGTACTACAACGGCTTCCGCGCCGGCACCGACATCCTGGGGCCGTCGTCGGTGGAGGACTCCGGCCTCGAGACCCTGCACGGATCGACGACCTCGTCGGCCGGGCCGCTCGGCATCGACGGCATGGCGCGGACCGGTGTCCAGGGCCGTGCGGTGATGATCGACCTGCACGCCCACTTGGGGGACGATCGCGTCCTGGTGGGCTTCGACCAGCTGGAGTCGATCATGGCCGCGGACCGGGTCGTCGTCGAGGAGGGCGACATCGTGTGCCTGCACACCGGCTGGAGCGAGAAGGTCCTGGCGATGGACGGGAACCCCGACCCGGAAGTGCTGCACGGCTCGGGCGCCGTCCTCGACGGGCGCGATCCCGCCCTGCTCCGGTGGATCACCGATTCCGGGCTGGTTGCCCTCGCCGCCGACAACTATGCCGTCGAGGCGTTCCCCGCGACCCCCGCCGAGCCGCCCTGCGCCCTCCTGCCTCTGCACGAGCACTGCTTGTTCAAGCTCGGCGTCCACCTCGGGGAGCTCTGGCGGCTCACGCCGCTGGCGGAGCACCTCCGGGCCCGTGGGCGCAGCAGATTCCTCCTCACCGCCCCGCCCCTGAACCTCCCCGGGGCAGCAGCCTCGCCCGTGACACCGATCGGAACCGTCTGATGTATGCTCACCCGCCCCGCCGCGTCCTCGTCACGGGGGGCGCCTCCGGCATCGGCGCGGCCATCGCCGAACGTTGCCGCGCCGACGGTCTGGAGGTAGTGGTCATCGACCGTGCGGGCGAGGGGATCCGCGCCGACCTCTCGGATTCCGGCTCGACGGCCGCCGCGCTCGAGGCGGCGCTCGCGGAGGGGCCCATCACCAGCATCGTCAACAACGTGGGGGCCGTCTTCCCCGGATCCGCCGAGGAGCAGACCCTCGGCGACCTCGAAGCGGCGTGGTCGCTGAACCTGCGCAGCGCGATGCAGTGCACACAGGCGCTCATCCCGTCCATGAAGGGCGCCGGATTCGGCCGGATCGTCACGATCTCCTCCCGGGCCGCACTCGGCAAGGAGCTGCGGTCCGCCTACGCCGCCACCAAGGCGGGGCTGATCGGGCTGACCCGTGTGTGGGCTCTCGAACTCGGGCGCTACGGGGTGACCGCGAACGCCATCGGCCCCGGTCCCATCGCCACTCCATTGTTCGAGGAGGCGAATCCGGCGGACAGCCCGCGCACCCAGGCCATCGTGGAGGCCATTCCGGTCCAGCGCATGGGCACACCCGAGGACGTCGCGCACGCGGCCTCCTACTTCCTCGACGAGCGCTCGGGCTTCGTCACCGGGCAGACGCTGTACGTGTGCGGCGGCATGACGGTCGGATCGGTGGCGATCTGACATGGCGCCCCGGGACACTCCGCTGGCCGTCGTCGGCGCCGGCAGCATCGGCGTCGCCTTCACCCTGGTCTTCGCCCGCGCCGGATTCGAGGTCCGTCTGCAGGACCCGGACCCGCGCCGCCTCGCGCAGGCTCCGGAGGAGATCCGCTCCCGGCTGGGGGCTCTCCTGGAGTACGGCCTGCTCCAGGAGCCGGCCGAGGATGTCCTCGGGCGGATCCGCACCGTAGGCGATCTCGCCGACGCCGTCCGAGGTGCCACCCTGGTGCAGGAGTGCGCCCCGGAGCGGATCGATCTCAAGACACAGCTCTTCGCCGACCTCGATCGGCTCGCCGGCACCGGGACCGTGCTGGCGTCGTCGTCCTCGGCCCTGACCGCCTCATCCTTCGCCGCCGATCTCGACGGCCGCGGCCGCTGCCTGGTGGCCCATCCCGGCAATCCGCCGTACCTGTTGCCGGTGATCGAACTCGTCCCTGCCCCGTTCACCGGGACCCCCGCCGTGGACCGTGCACGCTCGGTCTATGCAGAAGCTGGGCTCAGCCCAGTGTTCGTGGAGCGCGAGGTGGAGGGCTTCGTCTTCAATCGGCTTCAAGGGGCCCTGCTGCGGGAAGCCTATTGCCTGGTCCGCGACGGCGTGGCCTCCGTCGAGTCCATCGACCAGGTGGTGCGCGAGGGACTCGGCCGCCGATGGGCGTTCATGGGTCCGTTCGAGACCGCCGACCTCAACACCCGCGGCGGCATCACCTCGCACGCCGAGAAGATGAGCCCCGCCTACTACCGCATGGGTCGCGAGCGCGGCCAGGACGATCCCTGGACCGACGATCTCGTGGCAACCGTGACCGGCCAGCGCCGGGAACTCCTGCCGCTGGAGGACTGGGAGCGGCGCGTCCTGTGGCGCGACGAGCAGCTGATGCGGCTCGCCGAGCTGTTCCGACGACCCGACCCACCGCACCGACCCTGACCTCCCGCACGCGACCCGATCACGATGAGGACCCCATGAAAACTGCCGCCAAGCTGTTCACCAACCTCACCAACAAATACCTGCCCGACCCCCTGGTGATCGCCATCGGTCTGACCGCCTTCACGATGCTGCTGGCCATGGTGATCCGCGGCAACTCGTTCCTGGAGGTCACCACGCAGTGGGGCGACGGGTTCTGGGACCTGCTCGCCTTCTCCATGCAGATGACCGTGATCCTGGTGGCCGGTTTCATCCTCGCCAAGACCCCCATGGTGGATCGCGGCCTCACGGCCATCGCCCACCGCGTCTCCTCGCCCCGGGCGGCCATCATCGTGGCGACTCTCGTGGGCGGCATCGGCAGCTGGCTCAACTGGGGCTTCGGGCTGGTGCTCGGCGGGCTCATGGCCCAGAAGCTGGCCCTCAACGTCAAGGGCCTGCACTACCCGCTCGCCATCGCCGCCGGTTACAGCGGTTTCGCCCTGTACGGCGTCGGCCTCTCCGGGTCCGTGCCGCTGCTCATCGCCACGCCGGGGCACTTCCTCGAGGATCAGATCGGCCTGATCGACCTCGGCCGCACCATCTTCGACCCCGTCATCCTCGGCATGGTCGTCGTCCTCCTGATCGGTCTGCCTCTGTTCAACGCGGCACTCCACCCCAAGGATCCGGCCGACGTCAGGGAGATCGACCCGGCGACGGTGGCGCCCGCGCCCGAGAAGCTCCAGGCCGACACCTCGGGCCTCACCGTGGGCGAGCGGCTGAACGCCAGCCCCGTCTTCAGCGTGGGCATCGGCGCCCTCGCTCTGATCTACCTGGTGCAGCACTTCGCCCGCGGCGGGGGCCTCGATCTCAACACGGTGAACTTCGCCCTGCTGTTCCTGGGCATCCTGTTCCTCACCCGTCCGATGTACTTCCTCGACACGCTCAACGACGGAATCCGGCTGGCGGCCGGCATCGTGGTCCAGTACCCCTTCTACGCGGGGATCATGGGCATCCTGATGGGCTCCGGCCTGGTCGTCACCTTCGCCGCGTGGATCGGAGACATCTCCTCCGCGGAGACGCTGCCGTTCCTGTCCTTCCTCAGCGGCGGCGTGATCAACCTGCTGGCACCCTCGGGCGGCGGCCAATGGGCCGTGCAGGGGCCGGTCATGATCGAGGCGGCCAACCAGCTGAACGCCGACCACGCCAAGACGGCTCTGGCGGTGCAGATCGGTGACCAGTGGACCAACATGGTGCAGCCGTTCTGGATCCTGCCCGTCCTGGCCATCTCCAAGCTGAAGCTGGGAGAGGTCATGGGGTATCTGGTGCTCATCCTCGTGTTCATCGGCGTCGTCTTCGGAGCCGCCGTGCTCCTCTGGGGCTTCATGGGCTGAGGCTCGGTCACTGCAATGCTCCGGCCCGCCGGACGCACACTCAGCGTGCGGCCGGCGGGCCGGAGTCCTCGAACGCCCGGCTCCCGCTACAGGAAGCTCTTCCCGTCCAGATAGGCCTTGCGCCAGCGCTGGATCCTCACCTCGCGGAAAAGGCCGCCCTGGGAGAACGGGTCCGCCGCGATGAGGGCCTCGGCCTCCTCACGGGTGTCGACGTCCACGAGGTAGAGACCTCCGTCGGCCGTCTGCCCGTCGTCGGAGAGCTTCGCCCCGCAGGCCAGCAACTTGTCGGCGACCGTCTCGAGGTACTGCAGGTGTTCGTCCCGCAGCTCCAGGCGCCGGTCGTAGGCGTTGTCCCGGTCGAAGGTCTCGATCATGTAGGGCACGGTGGTCTCCTCTGCTGTTCGTTCTGCAGGGTCATCGTGCCACTCCCTCGACGGCCCCTGGCGTCGAGCGGGCCGGGGAGTGCCCGTCGTTGGGCGCGTGACCGGTCGGCACCGGACACCGGTCACACATTCTCCGGACTGGTGCGAGCCTCGACAGCGTGCTCGTCCGCAGGGGGCGCCGTCCGACGAGCTCGCCGGAAGCCGGCGTCGTCCGATGGCGCGGAGTCGCCCAGGAAGGCCAGGCTGCGCCGCAGCGTGTGCGACCAGCCGTCGCCTCCGAGTTCGCGCCACGGCACCCGCTCTTCCAGGGGTATCGCGAGCCGGCCGATCACCGTGTACAGCGACAGCACAGCGGCTGTGGCGGCCAGCAGGAACAGGAACGAGATCATGATGAGCTCCTTGTCTGCGGTGGACCGGCCGATCCGGCTCACCCTCACGCTGACAAGCCTCGTCGCCCGGAGTCTCTGACACGAGTGGCAGAAATGACTCCCTCCGGTCATTTTCTGCCAACTTCGACGGCGCTTGCGAGGCGGCGCTCAAGAGGTGGTCGCGAAGCGGCGGCGGTACTGCTGCGGGCTGAGCCGGCGGATGCGGGTGAAGTGGTGGCGCAGCGTGGCCGCGTTGCCGAAGCCCACGTCCGCGGCGATGCGCTCGACGGGCAGGTCGGTCTCCTCGAGGAGCTGCTCGGCCCGGTGGAGGCGCCGCGCGGTGATCCAGGCGTGCGGGGTGGTGCCGGTCTCGTCGCGGAACCGGCGGGCGAAGGTGCGCGGGGACATGGCGGCGCGCCGGGCCAGGGCATCGACGTCGAGCGGCTCGTCGAGGTGTCCCACGATCCAGGTGAGCAGCGGGTCCAGCGTCTCGGCCCGGCGCTCGGGGACCGGGTCCTTGATGAACTGGGCCTGCCCGCCCTGGCGCTGCGGCGGCACCACCATGCGCCGGGCCACGGTGTTGGCGGCCGCCGAACCGAACTCCTGGCGCCACAGGTGGAGGCAGGCGTCGAGGCCCGCCGCGGTGCCGGCGCTGGTGAGGATGCTGCCGTCCTCCACGTAGAGGACCTCGGGCACCACCTGCGCGGCGGGGAAGCGCTCGGCCAGCTCCGCGGTGTGCATCCAGTGGGTGGTGCAGCGGCGGCCGTCGAGCAGACCGGCGGCCCCCAGCACGAAGGCGCCCGAGCAGATGGACAGGAGCCGGGCGCCCCGGTCGTGGGCAGCGCGCAGCGCGTGGATCACCTCGTCCGGGACCGGGACGTCCCGGGACATCGCCGGGAGGACCACGAGATCCGCCGCGGCCACCCGGTCGAGTCCGTGCTGGACCGCCACGTCGAACCCGGCGATCGTGCGGACCGGCCGCCCGTCGGGGCTGCACACGGCGAAGTCCATGACCGGCAGGCCGTCGCCGGAGCGATCGATCGCCCAGGCCTCGCAGGCCACGCCGAGTTCGAAAGGAGAGACCTCATGGAAGACGATGACGGCCACGTTGCTGATCATGGGTCCATGCTCCCAGCAGTGCGGCAGGAAGTCGATGACAGCCGCAAAAGTGCCACTCGCGGTGAGCCGGACAGGCGGGAAGAATCGGTGCCAGCAGCACGGAGGCGCGGACGGACGAGAACAGGGCGGTGGACGATGGAGAGCACAGGCGAGGGCGAGCGCCGCACGGTGGCGGTCCTGGGGGCGACCGGGCAGCTGGGCGCTCGGGTGGTGATGCATCTGCGCGAGCGCGGCGTCGACGTCGTCGAGGTCTCCCGCGGGCAGGGCACCGACGTCTGTTCCGGGGAGGGCCTGGACGCCGCGCTGGAGGGGGTCTCCACCGTGGTGGACTGCCTCCACCTGGCGACGCTGTCCCGCAAGCGCGCCGTCGACTTCTTCACCACCACGGCCCGCAATGTGCTGGCGGCGGCACAGCGGGCAGGGGTGTCCCGGATCGTGTGCGTCACGATCCTCAACGCCCGGGAGCCGGAGGTGCACCGGTGGCTGGGCTACTACGCGGGCAAGGCCGCGCAGGAGCAGGCGTACCGTGCCGGGCCCGTCCCGGTCACCATGGTGGCCTCGGCGCAGTGGTACGAACTGGCCGAGACCCTGCTGTCGCAGATGCGCATCGGCCCGCTCTCCGCGGTGCCCGGGATGCGCTCCCGGCCGCTGGCCGTCGACGAGGCCGCCGCGTTCGTCGTCGACCGCGCCCTGGAGCCCGGAGACTCCGCGACATCCGCCGACGCCGTCATCGCCGGGCCCGAGGTCCGTGACATGGCGGAGTTGGCCCGCGCGATCGAGGAGCACCGAGGCGGATACCGGAAGAGCCTCCGGATACCGGTGCCCTTCTCGGCGCTCGGCAACGGCGGCCTCCTGCCGCGGGGGGACGTCACGACCGCCCCGACCCGGTTCGAGGACTGGCTCCGCGGGACCTCGTGAGCGACTGACGGCCCAGCGGCTAGCCGATCGGCGTGGGTGGCCGTTCCCCGGCGAGCACGGCGAGCGCGTTGCCGGCGGCGAGCACCGCCATCGCGGTGCGCGTCTCCACGGTGGCGGAGCCCAGGTGCGGCACCAGCACCACGTTGTCGAGCTCCAGCAGCTCGGGATGCACGCGGGGTTCGTGCTCGAAGACGTCCAGCCCGGCCCCCGCGATCCGGCCCTCGCGCAGCGCGGACGCCAGCGCCGCCTCGTCGACGATCGGCCCGCGCGCGGTGTTGACGAGGTACGCCGAGTCCTTCATCGCGGTCAGCTGCTCGGCGCCGATGAGGTGGTGCGTGGCAGGCCCGTAGGGACAGTGCAGCGACACGACGTCGGAGACGGCCAGCAGCTCGTCGAGATCGACCCGCCGGGCGCCCAGCTCGGCGGCGATCCCGGGATCGAGCTCGCTGCGCGACTGGTAGACGATCTCCATGCCGAAGGCCTTGGCCCGGCGCGCGGTCGCCTGGCCGATGCCGCCCATGCCGACGACGCCGAGGGTCTTGCCCTGCAGGCTGCTGCCGAGCAGGAAGAACATCCCCCACTTCCAGTCCTGGCCGGAGCGGATCAGCCGCTCCGCCTCGCCGAGCCGTCGGGTCGCCATGAGGATGAGCCCGAGCGCGATGTCGGCCGTGGCGTCCGTGAGCACGCCGGGGGTGTTGGTGGCCACGACGCCCCGTTCGGTGCAGGCGGGCACGTCGATGTTGTCGTAGCCGACGGCGACGTTCGCGACCACCTTCAGCTGCGGCCCGGCGGCGTCGAGCAGCTCGGCGTCGATGCGCTCGGTGAGCAGGCTCACGACGGCATCGGCGCCGGCCACCCGGCGCAGGAGCTCCTCGCGGTCGATCGAGTCCGGGCCCGGCCAGGCGTCGACGTCGTGCTCGGCGCGAAGCTTCTCGACCGCGGCGTCGGGCACCCGTCCCGTGACGACGACCCGGCTCATGCCGACTCGATCCACTGGCACAGGCGGCCGAGGCCGTCACGGATGTCGGGGACGTCGATGCCCGAGTAGGCGAGCCGGATGTACTGCCGGTCCTCGCCGGGCTGGCGCCGGCCGAAGTGCTCCCGCGTGCAGAAGGACACGCCGGTCTCGTGCAGGGCCGCCGTGGCGAAGTCGCCGACCGCCGTGTAGCCCAGGCGTTCCATGGCGGCGGTGACGTCGGGGAACAGGTAGAAGGTCGACTGCGGCACGGCCACGTGCATGCCGGGGGTGGCGTTCACCAGTTCGCAGGCGGCGTCCCGGCGCTCGCGCAGGACGTCGAGCATCTGCTGCACGGGTTCCTGGGGGCCGCGCAGCGCCTCGATGCCGGCCCACTGCACGTAGTGCGTGGTGCACGACTCGTCGTTGGTGTTGAGCGTGCTGAGCACCTTGGCGATGTCCAGCGGCGCGACGGCGCAGCCGAGGCGCGAGCCGGTCATGGCGAACTTCTTGCTGAACGTGTAGAGGATGACGGTGCGCTCGGCCATGCCGGGGAGCGACGCGATCGAGCTCGAGACCCCCTCGTAGCGGGTCTCGAAGTAGGCCTCGTCGGAGAGCACCCAGAGATCGTGCTCCTGGGCCAGCTGCGCGACGGCCTCGCGCTCGGCCGCCGTCGACTCGGCCGAGATGGGGTTCTGCAGGTCGTTGTAGATGATGGCGACCGTGTTCGGGGTGATCGAGGCGCGCACCTGGTCGAGGTCGATCGCGAAGCCGTCCTCCGT
Source organism: Kocuria sp. NPDC057446 (assembly GCF_042802875.1). Lineage (NCBI taxonomy): Bacteria > Bacillati > Actinomycetota > Actinomycetes > Micrococcales > Micrococcaceae > Kocuria > Kocuria sp. NPDC057446. Next base: position 15,978 of record NZ_JBHVDI010000078.1, read on the forward strand.
GGGGAGGTAGCGGTACGCCACGGCCGTGCCGCCGAGGTACTCGATCTGCGACTCGTAGATCGGGAAGCCGGGGTTCGGGTAGAGCACCTCCTGGCCGGGGTTCATGACCGCCTGCAGGAACTTCGTGATGACGGGCTTGCCGCCGGTCATCACGACGACGTTGTCGGGAACCAGGTCGATGCCACGACGCGAGCCGATGTCCTCGGCGAGGGCCTCGCGCAGCTGCGGGATGCCGGGGCCGGGGCAGTAGCCCGTGTAGCCGTCGGTGATGGCCCGGTCCATGGCCTCGATGATGTGCGGGGCCGTCGGGATGTTGATGTCGCCGAGGTGGAAGGGGTACACGCGGTTCCCCTCCGCCTTCCAGGCGGCCGCGGCCTGGGCGACGCTGAAGGCGGTTTCGGTGCCCAGCCGTTCGAGCCTGTGCGCGAGTTCCCGCATGCTGTTCCGCTCCTCATCGAGTTGGCGATCGACCGTCCGGTGGATCCTGCTTGAGCATACGACTCATATATCAGGCTGGGAAGAGGGGTGCCCGGATGGATTGTCACAGTGGCCGTCGCCGCGAGGGTTCCTGCGTCCCGGAGTCGTCTCCGTGGAATGCGGGTGGGCGGTTCCCGTCGGAACGGGAAC
>NZ_JBHVDI010000079.1:0-16224 GCF_042802875.1 Kocuria sp. NPDC057446
GCCCCGCTCCGTCCCGACGGAGCGGGGCCGCGGCCGTGCCGGACGGTCTTCGCCGTGCGCACCGGTCCCGGATGAGGTGACGCCCGCCGGCACCGCGGCGTGGCACGATGCGAGGGAGCACGGTGCCGGAGGTGAGGGAGCAGGATGTGTCGAGGCGATGGCAGCAGGTGCTCCTCCAGGCGGCGATCATCGTCGCTCTCGTCGTGGGGCTGCGCCTGATCCTGGGCGAGTGGAACTGGTGGCTGACCGCGGTCGGCGTGGCCTGGTTGCTGCTGACCAGCCTGTGGTCCTCGGGCGCGCGCGGCGACGGGGCGAGCGGTCCCCGGCAGAGACCGTGACACCGGACCGGTCCCTGCGCGGGCGCCTGATCGCGGAGCTCGCCGGCGCGGCGTTCCTGGTGCTCGCCCGGCTCGGGTCGTAGCCGGGGTCCAAGACATCGCATCGACCGGTTCCACGGGGCCGTTCGGCACGTACAGTGCCGCCCATGAGGGACCGACTCTACGAATCGATGGACGCCCGGCAGGCCGCCGACGCACTGGACACCTACCTGGCCGAACGCACCCCTGCCCTGCGCCGTCTGCGGAAGGTCATGGCCGGCCACGGTCTGGACCCGGGCGAGATGCTCGACGGCTCCGTCTACTCCGTCTCCCCGCTGTGGGCGTGGATCAGCATCCGGGCCGCCGAGCTCGGCGTCACCCCGCACTCGCTCACCGGCGATCCGACCCGTTCCACCTGGCCGTCCTGGGCCCGGCACGGCCGGCTCGTGGATCCGCACCCGCCGGTCGAGACCATCCGGCTGGTGGACGGTTTCGTCTCCTACCTCGGCCAGGTCCTGCACACAGCTGTGCCGCAGGCGACCTGGGTCGTCGGAGAGCACCTGATCGCCGACCACCCGCTGCACAACCGCCCGGTGCTCGCCGCCGATCACCACCAGATCTTCCTGCCGGCCTTCCCGCTCTACGGCGCGTACCAGTCCGCCCACGGCCGGTCCCCGATGTCCGGGACAGAGATGCTCGCCCACACCCGCCGCACCATCGACGCGCTCCACGGAGAAGGCGCCGAGTCCGCAGACCTCGAAGAGCCGATGGTGACCGTGGTCGCCGAGGTCGGCTGCTTCGACGTCGGGCTGCGCGAGGACGTCGCCGCGCACCCCGGCCTGGTGGAGCACCTGATGCGCGCGCTGTCCGATCGCGCCGGTGTCGTGTCGGTCCACCGCTACGGGCCTGCCGCCCTCACCGTGGACTTCCCGGACTGGGACGAACTGCAGCTGAAGCTCTGGTGCAACCTGTGGCTGGAACGCCACCTGCCGCGCTGAACGCGCTGCCGGCCAGGGGCTCGGCTACCCGCACCGCCCCCTCCCCTGCCGTGGAGCCATGGACCCCGCGACGGTGGTGAGCAGCGCGACGATCGACGCCGGGATCCTGGACCAGGCCGCCGGCTCCAACCCGCTCCTCCCCACGTTGCGGGAGCCCATGGCGCTCGTGCTCGGCGGCGCGCTGATCGCCCTGGTCGTCGTCGCGATCATCTCCCTGTCCCGCGATCGGCACTACACCGCGGTCCAGCGACTGCTGTGGTTGCCGGCGATCCTGGCGGTCCCGGTGCTCGGAGCCGTCCTGTGGTCGGCCGTCGGCCGCAGGGTCCCAGTGCGGCGGTGATCGACGGAGCCCCCGGTGGTGGGACGTCATGATCTGGGGCACCATATCTGTGGTCTGCACCCACGCCGGTAGCCGTGTTGACCGGGACGGCAGCTTTCCGCGTCCGCCGCTCCTGGGTCTACCTGTGCCTCCTGCACGCCGCCGGGTGCACCAGCTGACGACCCGCTGCTCGGGCTGGGGCTTCTCTCGCACCCACGCCAGCTTCTCGGTCTGCAGAACGTCGAGCGCCACGCCGGTCACACCGGTCAGCAGCGCGGCGGTGATGCGCTCGCCCCCGCGGTTCGTACGCCCATGGCACCCCTTCTCTGCAGTGCTCGATCCGTCCACACTTGAAGCTGCCACCGGCTTTCTGACCGGACTACCTGGAGGCTGACATGTCTGAGAACCGTGTCACAACGGAAGAGATTGCCGAGCTCGTGGAGCGCAACCGGGAGGCCGCCGGCGCCTACATCAACGGCAACATGCGCAGATACCTCGAACTCGTCAGAGCCTCGGAGGACTACACGTTGATGTCACCGTTCGGCGGCGACACGGTGCACGGCTCCGACGAATCCGATGAGGCCGTGGAGGCCACCTCCCAGTTCTTCCGCGGCGGTGACGCCGACCTGGAGATCGAGCAGACCTACGCCTCCGGGCAGATGGTGGTGCTCGTGGGCGTGGAGCGTCAGCACGGAGAGGTCGGTGGCCTGCCGGACCAGGACTGGTCCCTGCGCGTCACCCTCGTCTTCCGCCGCGAAGGATCCCAGTGGTGGCTGGTGCATCGTCATGCCGATCCACTGGTCCACGGCATCGACATGAAGCAGCTGTCGGCGCTGGCCCGCGGCCGAGATCCGGACTGACGACCCGCTCCCCAACCGATGACCGCGCCCGCCCCGGCTTCTTCGTCTGCCGCACGTCCGGCGCAACGCCGACCACATCGGTCAGCAGGGCGGTGGTGATGAACTCGGCCCAGCGGTTCGTGCCCCCTCAGCACCTCTTCACTGCAGCGCTTGATCCGGCCACACTGAGAACCGCCATGGGAACTTCCGACCGGACCACCTGGAGTCTGACGTGTCCGAGAACAGTGTCACCGCAGCAGAGATCGCCGAGCTCGTGGAGCGCAACCGGAAAGCCGCCGCGGCCTACATCCGCGGCAACATGCGCAAATACCTCGAGCTCGTCAGAGCATCGGAGGACTACACGCTGATGGCCCCGCTCGGAGGGAGGACGATGCACCGGGCTGACAGGCCCGACGAGGCGGTGGAGGCCGCCTCGGAGTACTTCCGCGGCGGCGAGGCGGACCTGGAGGTCGAGCAGACTTACACCTCCGGGCAGATGGTGGTGCTGGTCGGCGTGGAGCGCCAGCACGGGCAGTACGACGGGTTGCCGGACCAGGATCTGTCCGTGCGGGTCACCCTGGTCTACCGCCGCGAAGGGCCACAGTGGTGGCTGGTGCACCGCCACGCCGATCCACTGGTCCACGACATCAGCACGGAACAGCTGTCGACTCTGCTGCGCGGACAGAGCCAGGACTGAGGCCCCGGAGCTGGGGTGCACTGCGGTAGCTCCGCGGCCGCCTCGCGGAGCTCACGATCGCGCCCCGCAGCATGAGATGCACAACCGGAGTCGCATCTGCGCCAGCCGCTTCGCCTGCCGCAGATCCACCGCGAAGCCGGCCACCCCGGATGGGACGGGCTGCGGCCGAAGCTGTGGTGCACGATGTGGCTGCAGCGCCACCTCCCCCGGTGGCGCGACGACCATCACCGGCCTCTCCCGCTCACGTCGGCTCCTGCGGCTTCTGCGGGTCCTGCCGCCGTCGCCGTCGCTCCTGCCACCACGCGGCGCCCGCTCCGATGATCAGGACGATCAGCACAACGATCGCCCACCCCAGGCGGTCCCACGACCCGACGAGCATCACGATCAGCACGATGCCTGCCAGATAGCCCAGCAGCGCCGCCGCCAACCAGACCTTCCGCGCGTGCGCCTCCGTGGCCTTCCGTGACCGGCGCCGTGGCCCTCTCGCGTTCACCGTCGACCACCCCGCTGGCCTGTGCTGTCACGGGTCAGCACCAGGACGTCGAGCAGCCTGCGACTCTTCCTCACCATGTCAGCCCCCTCCATTGCTCGTATCGTGGCACGGTCACCGCGTCGCCTTCGCCGACCCTCACGGGCATCGCCAACGCTGTCCCGTCATCGGCAGCGTTCGAGCACGGACGACCCTGAGCCCTGTCCGCGGCCGGCACCTCGAGACGATGTCCCCACCGCCCGTTGCGAGGGAGCGGTCAACGTGCCTGGACGCATCGCGTCAAGCCGTCACTCGCGCGGGCCGGTATCGCTGGGCGACCGCCCCCGACCGGAACTCATGGCGGTCCACGAGCTCGAGCGGGATGCGCTCACGCAGACCGGCGAGCAACGTCGGCCCGTGTCCGGCAAGAACCGGCTGCACCACGAACTCGTACTCGTCGATCAGTCCCAGATCCGCCAACGCCGTCGGGAGCGTCACGCCACCCACCCACAGGCCCGCACCCGACTCCTGCTTGAGCCGCTGAACCGCTGGCCCCAGGTCGCCTCGCACCAGCTCCGCGTTCCAATCGACCCTGCTCAGCGTGCTCGACACGACGTGCTTCCTCACCCGGTCGATGGCCTCGGCGAACGGGATCTCCCACTCCTCCATCCAGTCCGGCCACGTACCCGTGGCCGGCTTCCGCCACGCCGACTCCATCATCTCGTAGGTCACCCGGCCGAAGAGCAGAGCATCGGCTCGCTCCATCTCAGCGGTCCAGTAGCGCATCGACTCCTCGTCCGGGGGCAGCCCTGCCTCGTGATGGCAGCAGCCGTCGAGCGTGACGTTGATCGAGTATCGAAGTGGTCTCATCTCGTTGTCCTCCCTTGATGTGGCACCGGCTCGGTCGTCTCAGCGCCCGGCCTGCTCCGTGTCCGAACTTCGTGCCGCGGCGGCGTGCTCGCGTTGTCGCTGGATCGCCCCGGCCACCCGGTAGGACTCCTCGGCCGAGACCACCCCCGACTCCTTCGCGGTGGTGATGCGCACGCTGGGCCCGCCCATCAGGTAGCCGGTGGCCCCGTCGTCCAGGCGGCGGCGGCCGATGCGCCACCACTCGGTGCGCGGCCCGACGACCACCTCGGTGATCTGCTCGTACGGGATCCGTGCCTTGCGCCAGCCCTGCCGGATGTCCACGGCGTGGTCCTCCAGGCGGATGGCGACTGATCGGTGCATGGCGAACGAGAGCGCTGTGTAGCCGACGAAGAAGACAGGTCCGGTCGTCAGAAGCCACGGGCCTTCCGGCACGATCATGAACGCCGCCGTCATCACCACGAGGAACACGCCGGCGATGGAGATCCGGATCCGCCACGGCTGGAACGTGACGAACTGCGGTGTCGCCTCCGGATCGGTGCGCCTGGCCATACCCCATGATCACCGACCGCACCGGCCGGGGGTAGCCCCGGCGCCCAGTAGGGCAGGTGGTGCGCCCGGGCGCCCGAGCACGAAGTGCTCCCCTGCGGGGCCGTCAGCCCGTGCGAGCGGCCGCGGCAGCGGAGGTGTGACGGATGTCGAGGTGTGGTGGTGACGTCGACGGGAGGGGAGGTCGGGCGCGGGCGGGGCGCGACGACGGGGCGTCGGAGTGCCCCCAGTCAGACTCGAACTGACACTGAGCGGATTTTAAGTCCGCTGCCTCTGCCGATTGGGCTATGGGGGCCGGCACCGGCCGCGCGACCGGGGTCGCCGACCACCTTATCGTCTCCTCCCGGTCCCCTCGCCCGGGCGGCCCGCCCGGCGGCGGGCCGGAGCACGCGCTGTCGACCGGACGCCGGATCCAGTAGGCTGGTCCGGTGGTCGAGCAGCCGGCCGCGACGTCGTCGCACCCGCAGGAGGCTGCTCCCGTGCACCACCCCCCTCCCCGCCGCCCCCCGACGGGCCCCGGTCACCGCCCGCCGCCGTCCCGGACACCTGCGGCATGAGCGAGGTCGAGGCCCCTCCCGTCGGCAGGACCTACCTGGCCCCCGCCGACGCGTTCCCGGCCGACCTGACCGAGCTGTCCCTGGCCGAGCTGCACGTCCTGCACAGCAGGGTCGGCCGCCAGCTCGAGCGGGAGCACCTCGAGGACCCGGCCGGCCCCCACCCGGTCACCCTCGACCGCCACCAGGACCTCACCGTGGAGCTCGACGCCCGCGAGATCGCCCACCCCCAGAACACGCTCTGACCGACGACGGAACGACGGCCCGGGCGAGGCAGGCAGGTGGGCGGCGGGCGGACCGCGCTCCCCGCCCGCCGGACGGCACCTCGGGCAGAGCACTGGTCACCTGGCGCGCGGGGGCATAGCCTGGGACCAGGTCGAGCAGCCGGCCGTGCCACTTCCGGCCGAAGGACTGCCCCCATGACCTCCCAGCTCGCTCCCTCCCTGTCCCGGACGACGGCCGCACCCCCGGCGCCCGGGACGTTCCTGGCACCGAACGACCCGTTCCCTCCGTCCCTCGCGGAGCTGGAGCTCACCGAGCTGCAGGTGCTGCACAGCCGCGTCTGCCGGCAGCTCGAGCAGGAGTACCTCGCCGACCCGGACGGGCCCCACCCGGTGACGCAGGACCGCTGCCAGGACGTGGTGGCCGAGCTCGACACCCGCCAGCAGTTCCTGGCCGCCCCGGTCCGGCTCGCCGAGGTGCCGGCCGGCAACGCGCCGGACGTGGCGGCGGCATCCTCGGAGGGGCCCCGGCCGGCACCGGCGCTCGAGCCGGTCCCCGCGCAGGCGCCGTCGGCCCGCCACCGCGCCGGCGGCATGGGGAACGTGCTGCTCGGCCTGGGCGAGGTGCGCCCGGGGGACCGCGTCGAGGTCTGGCAGCGGGGCGTGCTGCACTGCCGGGGCACCGTGCAGGAGGCGTGCCCGGCCCTGGGCGTCGCCTGGCTGCTCGAGGCCGGCGACGGCTACCGGCGGATGGTCCACGCCCACGACAGCGAGCTGCGCCGGGTCCTGCCCTCCGGCGGCTGACCTGCCCGGTCGGGCGAGGACCTGTGCACCTGCCCTGCCCGGGGCGTTCCCGGTCCGCCGCGCCCCGGGAACGGGTCGACCCCGCCCCGGCACGCGGCCGGGACGGGGTCGAGCGAGGACGGATCGGGTCAGAGGTTGGCCTTGCGCGGGGCCGGTGCGTTGCCGGCCGCGATCTGGAACCGCGTGCGCGGGTCCCGCTCGTGGCGCAGCGTGGTGATGTCCCGGCCGAACACGAAGTTCAGGGCCCACTCGGTGAAGACGCGGGCCTTGCGGTCCACGGTGGGGATCGCGTAGCCGTGGTAGAGCCGGTGCATGGCCCACGCGGCCACCCCGGAGAACTCGAGGCCCTTCTCCGGCAGACCGGGAAGGTTCTTGATGCTGGCCACGCCCTTGTAGAGGCCGAGTCCGGCGACCGCCCCGAGGTTCTGGTGGTAGTACTCCTCGAGCGGCTTGCCAGCCCGGGCAGCCAGGATGTTCTTGGCCATTGTGTGCGCCTGGCGCACCGCGTGCTGCGCGTTCGGGACGCAGAACCCGCCGACCCCGCCACCGGTGAGGTCCGGGACGGCGGCGACGTCCCCGGCGGCCCAGGCTCCCTCGAGGGGGCCGTCGTCGCCGGTGATCCGCAGGTCGGCCCCGGCCCGGACGCGGCCGCGCTCGTCGAGCGGGAAGTCCGTGGACTTGACGAGCGGGTTGGCCTGCACACCGGCGGTCCAGATCAGCGTGTCGGTGCTGAACTCGCCGGCCGGGGACTTGTCCTGCATGTTGACGAGCTTGAGGTGCTTGTCCACCGCGGAGTCCAGGGAGGTGTTGAGCAGGACCTCGATGCCGCGGCTGCGCAGGTGCGCCACGACCTTCTCCGCACGGTCCTCGGAGACCTCGGGCATGATCCGGCCCATGGCCTCGATGAGCACGAAACGCAGGTCCGAGACCGCCAGGCGCTCGTTGCGCTCGACCGCGCTGCGGGCCATGTCCTCGATCTCGGCGATCGTCTCGGTGCCGGCGTAGCCGCCGCCGACCACCACGAAGGTCAGCGCCCGCCGCCTGGCCTCCTCGTCGGTGGTGAGCGAGGCGACCTCGATGCGCTCGAGCACCCAGTTGCGCACCGCGAGGGCTTCCTCGATGGTCTTGAGGCCGATGCCGTTCTCGGCGAGGCCCTCGATCGGGAAGGCACGGGTGACCGATCCGCCGGCGATGACGATCTCGTCGTAGCTCAGCTCGAAGGTCTCGCCCTCGTCGATGCCCTTGACGGTCGCGGTGCGGTTCGCGTGGTCGACACCGAGCACGTGCCCGGTGACGATCTCGGAGTCCTTGAGGTGCTGCCGGTGGGGCACCACCGCGCTGCGGGCGGAGATGTTGCCGCCGGCCACCTCGGGCAGGAAGGGCAGGTACATCATGTACGGGTTCGGATCCACCACGGTGACGACTCCGCCGGAGTCCTTGATCCGCTTCTGCAGTTCCTGCGCCACGGTGAAGCCGACGTAGCCGCCGCCGACGATCAGAAGGCGCGGACGGTCCTTGGCAAGTTGCATGAATGACATGCCCCCGAGTCTACTCAGAACGCTGTCGATATCACTGCCGGCGAGGGAGGCCCGCACCGTGTTCCGGCGCACGCCTCAGGCGCCGCCGCCCGGGCTGCCGTCCGTGCTCGCGTCGGCCGCCACGATGCGCCGGATGTGCACCACGGCACCCGCGGTGAGGCCCAGCACCAGCAGCCCGAACCCGGCCAGCACGACCAGCGGCAGCAGCCCGGTCTCGTCCATGGGGGCGACGGGCTCGGGCGGGGCGACCTCCGCCTCCACCTCCTCGGTGACGGGGGCCGCGCTCCCGGTGGGGCCCGCCGTGGGGGTCGCCTCGGCGCTCCTGCGGTGCACCCGCACCCACTGCGCCATGCTGCCGAGCGGGCTGCGGTCCACCTCGGGGACGTCCTCCGTGAGCGCGGCCTCGACGTCCAGCACCCCGTAGCCGTAGAGCGGGTCCTTGCCCGGGGCCCCGGTGTCCCGGGCGGTGGAGACGATGCGGTTGGCGATCTGGGCGGAGCTCATCTCCGGCCACTTCGCCTTGATCAGCGCCGCGGTGCCGGCCACCACGGGGGCCGACGCGGACGTCCCGGCCCACGAGGCGTAGCGGTCGCCCGGAATGGCGCCGACCATGTCCTCGGAGGGACCGGCCACGGCGATGGAGATTCCCTGCGAGGAGGACTCCCAGCTCGCCTCCCCGGTGCGTCCCACGCCCCCCACGGTCAGCACGCCGGGGATGGTGGCGGGGGCGCCGACCTGGACGAGCCCGGACCCGCGGTTGCCCGCGGAGGCGACGACGAGCACGTCCTTCTCCTCCGCGTAGAGGAAGGCCTCGTCCCAGCTCTCGGGCCACGAGGTGGCGTTGGAGCCCACCGACATGTTGATGACGTCCGCGCCGTTGTCCACGGCCCACCGCACGGCGTCCGGGAGCTGCTCGTCGACGCTGCGGACCTCCGGGGTCTCGTCCCCCAGCCACGTGGACACGGCCAGCACCTCGGCGTCCGGGGCCACGCCGACGATCCCGGCGGGTCGGCCGGGGGCGTCGTCGTCCCGTCCGCCCGGGGGCACGTGCCCGCGGCCCGCGGCCACGGACGCCACGAGGGTCCCGTGCTCCGGCTCGGTGCCGAGGCCCTCCTGGCCGTCGTCGGCGCCACCGCCCGAGACGTCGGTGCCGGCCACCACGGCGCCCTCGAGGTCCTGGTGCGAGCCGTCCACCCCGGTGTCGATGACCGCGATCCGCACGCCCTCCCCCGTGGACTCCTGCCAGGCCTCGCGCACCCCGTACTCGTCCAGCCAGTACTGGAGGGGCCGGATCCCGTCCTCGGCGATGCGGGAGGTGTCCGGGGCCGGGGTGGCGCCCTCGCCGGGACCGGGCGCCACGGTGACGGGGTCCTCGATCGGGATGCTGGGGGCGGGCCCGGGCGGACGGGCCTGCGCCGGCCCTGTCCCGGGCACGGCCAGCACGCCCGCGCCGACCACGGCCGAGGCCGCGCCCACGGCGCCCCACCGGGTGAGGGTGCGGCGGGGAGTGGAGCGGGGACGGGGTGCGCTGGACAACATGCGTCCTTCCGGGTCGGGGGGGTGGGGGGCGGGTCAGCCGACCTGGGACAGGGCGATCCCGTCCAGGATGTCGTGCTCGCTCGCGATGGCGGAGTCCACCCGTCCGCCGGTGGCGGCGCCCACCCGCTCGACGATCCGCCGCCACACGAGCGCGCCGCCGCCGATGACGTCGACGCGGCCCTCGTGCATGTACGGCAGCGCCGCGCGCTCCGCGCGCGTCATGCCCGTGAGCTCCCGGCAGGCCTGCGCGAGCCGCCCGGCGGGCAGCTCCGTGCCGTCGATCGCCGCGGGGTCGTAGGCGGGCAGCCCGAGGGCGTGCGCCGTGACGGTGGTGATGGTGCCGGCGACGCCCACGAGGTGGGTCGTCTCCGCGAGCGGCACCGTCTGCAGGACCACGTCCACCGCGTGGTCGACGTCGCGGAGCACGGCCTCCTGCTGGGCGGGGGTGGGCGGGTTGGACCCGAGGTGGCGCTCGGTCAGGCGCACGCAGCCGATGTCCATGCTGCGCTCGGCGAGCACCCCCCGGGAGTTGCCCAGCACGAACTCGGTGGACCCGCCGCCGAGGTCGATCACCAGGACCCGGTCCTCGGGGTCCGTGCCGCCCACGGCGGCCGAGGCGCCCCGGAAGGACAGCTCGGCCTCCTCGTCCCCGCTGATCACCTCGGGGGTCACCCCGAGGCGCTCGCGGATCCCGGCGAGGAAGACGTCGCGGTTGCCGGCGTCGCGGGTCGCGCTCGTGGCCACGAAGCGCAGCTGCTCCACCTCGTGCTCCGCGAGCAGCCGGGCGTACTCGTCCGTGGCCGCGAAGGTGCGCTCGAGCGCCGCCTCGGCGAGCCACCCGGTGGCGTCCACGCCCTGGCCGAGCCGGACCACGCGCATCTCGCGCGCGACGTCGTCGAGCACCGTGGCGCCGTCCTCCTCCCGGGTGTCGGCGATGAGCAGTCGGATGGAGTTCGTGCCGCAGTCGATGGCGCCAACGCGCATGGGGTGTCCTCGGGGGTGTCGGGGGCGGGTGGGTCTCAGGCCTCGCGCCAGGCGGGGTCGCAGTGGCAGGCGTCGGGGGTCCACCACTCGGCGATGGCCGCGAGGGTCTCGTCGCCGAGCGGGTTCACGCCGGGTCCGGCCGCGAGCGCGTGGCCGGCGAGCACGTGCAGGCACTTGACCCGCACGGGCATGCCGCCGGCGGAGATGCCCTCGATCTCGGGCACGGGTCCGGTGCCTGCCACGGCGCCGATCCGGGCGCGCTCGGCGAGGTAGTCCTCGTGCGCGGCCCGGTGGGCCGCGGCGAGCGTCTCGTCCTCGGCGATGCGGTCCGTCATCGCGTACATCAGCCCGGCGGCCTCGAGCCGGGAGACCGCGGCGGTGATGACGGGATGGGCGAGGTAGAACACGGTGGGGAACGGGGTGCCGTTGGCCAGCCGCGGCGCGGTGGCCGCCACGAGCGGGTTCCCGCACCGGCAGCGCGCCGGGATCTCGACGACGTCGCGCACGGGGCGCCCGAGCTGCCGGGAGAGCACCCGGAGGTCCAGGGCCGTGGGCTCGACCGTCGCGGCGGTCACCCCGAGCCCGCGGGGGGCGGGGGCCGGGCGGTCGCCCGGCTCGTGTCCGTGCTGGGGGTTCACGCCGTTCCTCACTCCGCGGCGCCGCCGCGGCTGTCCGGCGCCGCGTCCTGCGGCGCACCGGTCCCGTCCGCCGGGGCGGCCGGGACGCTCTGCTGGGTCTGCTCTGTCTGCTCCGTGGTGCCGGCGTCCTGGCCGGCGGCGGGGTCGTCCGCGGCGGGGTTCTCCGTGCCCGGTTCCCCGGCGGCGTCCGCGCCCGCCGCCGGCGGGGCGTCCTCGTAGGCGGAGGCCACGACGGACTGCCAGAGGGCGTCCACCCACGCGGGCTTCTCGGCCTCCACCTGCGCCGCCGAGGAGTCGACCACGGCGCCGTCCATCTCCTCGGCGCCCACCACGAGGTAGGACCGCTCCCCCGGCATCACGTAGAGCAGCCGGTCCCGGGCCCGCTGCTTGACGTAGGTCTCGTCCGACCACTGGTCCACCTGGTCCTCGAGGGAGGCCTGCTGGGCCTCCATGTCGGCGATGGCGCGCTCGAGCTGGGCGATCTCCGCGCGCTGCTCGAGGAAGATCTTGGTGGTCGGCGCCGCCAGGAACACGATGAGGACGGCCACGAGCGTGAGGATCAGGAAGCGCCCGCTGAAGGTCCGGGCGGGGACCGGGGACACCACGGCACTGGACCCGCCGCCCGCGCCGCCGCCCGTCGCGCCCTCGCGCCCGCGCGGGCCCTGCGCGGCGTCGCGCCCGCCCATCAGGCGGGTGGTGCGCGGACGGGGAGCGGGCATGGCGACCTCACGGGGGAAGGGCGGGGACGGGGACCAGTGTAGCGCTCGCGGGGGGAGCGGCCGTTGCCGGGAACGGCCGCTCCCCCCGCGCGGCGGCGGGCCGGCGGCGCCGGTCAGCCGCCGTGGGCGGTCACTTCGCGGTGTAGCGCGGGAACGCGGAGGCGCCCGCGTAGCGCGCGGCGTCCCCGAGCTCCTCCTCGATGCGCAGCAGCTGGTTGTACTTGGCCACGCGCTCGGAGCGGGCCGGGGCCCCGGTCTTGATCTGTCCGGCGTTGGTGGCCACCGCGATGTCCGCGATCGTGGTGTCCTCGGTCTCGCCCGAGCGGTGCGAGATCATGCAGTGGAACATGTGCCGCTGGGCGAGCGAGATGGCGTCGAAGGTCTCCGTGAGGGAGCCGATCTGGTTGACCTTCACGAGCAGGGCGTTGCCTGCGCCCTCCTCGATGCCGCGGGAGAGCCGCTCCGGGTTGGTGACGAACAGGTCGTCGCCCACGATCTGGACCTGGGTGCCCACGGACGCGGTGAGGGCCTGCCAGCCCTCCCAGTCGTCCTCGTCCAGCGGGTCCTCGATGGACACGATCGGGTAGTCCCGCACGAGCTCCTCGTAGTAGGCGGTCATCTCCGCGGCGCTGAGCTGCTTGCCCTCGAAGCTGTACGAGCCGTTCTCGAAGAACTCGGAGGAGGCGACGTCCAGGGCGAGCGCCACGTCGGTGCCCACGGTGTACCCGGCCTTCTCGATCGCCTCGGAGATGAGGTCGAGGGCGGCCCGGTTGGACTCGAGGTTCGGGGCGAAGCCGCCCTCGTCGCCCAGGCCGGTGGCCAGGCCGCGCTCCTTGAGCACGCCCTTGAGGGAGTGGTAGACCTCCACCCCGGTGCGCAGGGCCTCGGAGAAGGTCGCGGCGCCGATGGGGGCGATCATGAACTCCTGGATGTCCACGTTGGAGTCGGCGTGGGAGCCGCCGTTGAGGATGTTCATCATGGGCACCGGCAGCACGTGGGCGTTGGGCCCGCCCAGGTACTTGTAGAGCTCGAGGTCGGAGGCGTTCGCGGCGGCGCGGGCCACGGCGAGGGAGACCCCCAGGATGGCGTTGGCGCCGAGGCCGGCCTTGTTGTCCGTGCCGTCGAGGTCGAGCATGGTGCGGTCGACGAGCCGCTGGTCGGTCGCGTCGAGACCGATCACGGCCTCGGCGATCTCCTCGTCGACGGCCTTCACGGCGTCGAGGACACCCTTGCCGAGGTACACCTTCTGGTCGCCGTCGCGGCGCTCGACGGCCTCGAAGGCGCCGGTCGAGGCGCCCGAGGGCACCGCCGCCCGGCCGTAGCTGCCGTCCTCCAGCAGCACCTCGACCTCCACGGTCGGGTTGCCGCGGGAGTCGAGGATCTGGCGGGCGTGCACTGCGGTGATCATGGCCATGGGTTGCTCCTGACGTTGGTGCTGAGCTGGACGCTGACGTGGGTGGAACGTGCGTGGTGGGGTGGTCGGGGGTTCCGGTGCCGGGCACCGGCCGAGGGTCCGCACCGGCGTGGCCGGGCGCCCCCGGCGGCTCCAGCCTAGCGACTCGGCGCCGGAGCCGGACGCTGGACCGGGGCGCGTGACGGGATCAGTCCTCGCTGCGGGCCGCGGCGTACGCGCGGGCGGCCCCGCGCAGGGCCCGCTCGGCGTCGAGCCCGCGGGCGGAGGCGGAGCGCACGAGCGCGAACAGCGCCTCGCCCAGCTCCTCCTCGGTGCCCGGCGCGCCGGGCTCCGCCGCGGCCGGGAGCGCGGGCTCGAGGTCGTGCTTGCGGGCCCGCGCGAGGGTCTTCTCCGCGAGGGCCAGGGCCGGCAGGTGCGGCGGGATCCCGTCGAAGGGCCCGGTCCGCTCCGGCTTCTCCGCGCGCTTGAGGTCCTCCCACCGGGAGTGCAGCTGCTCGAGGGTCTGCTCCCCCGCCACGTCCCCGGTGGCCCCGGCCCCGAAGACGTGCGGGTGGCGGCGGACCAGCTTGGCGGTGATCGCCTCGAGCACGTCCGCCACGTCGAAGCCGCCCTCGGCACGCGGGCGCTCCTGGGCCACCCGGGCGTGGAAGACCACCTGCAGCAGGACGTCCCCGAGCTCCTCGACGAGCAGCCCGGCGTGCGCCGCCGGCCCGCCCTCGGCCTCGACGGCCTCCACCACCTCGTAGGCCTCCTCCACGAGGTAGCGCACGAGGGACTCGTGGGTCTGCTGCCCGTCCCAGGCGCACCCGCCCGGGGTGCGCAGCCGGTCCATGACCGCCACGAGCTCCGCGAAGCGCTGCCCCGTCCGCTCCGGGACGCCGAGCCCCGCCGCGACGTCGTCGGTGCCGTGCCCCTGGCTCATGCGTGCATCCCCTCGAAGCCGTCGGTGATCATCCCGTCCAGGGCGCTGCGGTCCTCGAGCGGGAGGAAGGCGGCGGCCGCGGCGTTGCGCTGCAGCCGTTCCAGGTCGTCGAGCCCGTAGCCGAAGTGCCGCACCAGCAGCGCCAGCTCGTCCGTGACCGTGGTCCCGCTCATCAGCCGGTTGTCCGGGGAGACGGTCACCGTGAAGCCGGTCCGGTACAGCATGTCCACCGGGTGCCGCTCGGGGCCGTCCCCGAACGCGGCCACGGCCCCGGTCTGCAGGTTGGACGTGGGGCACACCTCGAGGGCGATGCCCCGGTCCCGCACCCACTCGGCCGTGCGCCCGAGGTCGACGACGGCGACGTCCGCCAGGTAGTCGATGTCGATGTCCTCGGCGATGCGCACCCCGTGTCCCAGGCGCAGGGCGCGCCCGGTGGCCAGCGCGTCCCGGATCGACCCGATTCCCGCCGCCTCCCCGGCGTGCAGGGTCACGGGCACGAGCTCGTCCGCGAGCAGCTCGAGCGCGGCCCGGTGCCGGGCGGGCGGGAAGCCCTCCTCGGGCCCGGCGAGGTCGAAGGCCACCACGCCGCGGTCCCGGTGGTCCACCACGAGCCGGGCGACCTCGAGGGAGCGGTCGGCGTGGCGCATGGCGCAGAGGATCTGGGTGACGGAGACGATGTGCCCGGCGTCCTCCGCGGCGAGCACGCCCTCCGAGAGCCCGAGCCGGACGGCCTCGACGGCCTCCGTCATCGACAGGCCCCCGGCGGTGTGCTGCTCGGGGGCCCAGCGCACCTCGGCGTGGACCACCCCGTCCGCCACGAGGTCCTCGACGTACTCCCGGGCGCAGCGCACGAGGGCCTCCGGGGTCTGCATCACCGCGACCGTGTGCTCGAAGGTCGCCAGGTAGCGCAGCAGCGAGCCGGAGTCGGCGCTCTCCCGCACCCACCGGCCCAGCGCCCCGGGGTCCTCGGTCGGCAGCCGGTGCCCGGCTGCGGCGGCCAGCTCGACCACCGTGGCCGGGCGCAGGGCGCCGTCGAGGTGGTCGTGCAGGCACACCTTGGGCAGGTCGCGCAGCACCCGGTCCGGCACGCGGCCGGGGCGCCGCTGGGCGGAGGTCAGCATCACGGTGGGCTCGGCCCCTGTCTCGGTCGGTCTCAGTAGTTCCAGTCCTGCAGGGCCTCGTTCATGTGCTGCGGGATGTGCGCCCCGGTGCGGGGGTACATGCGCAGCTCCTCGAGGTAGTTCTGCGCGGGCAGCCGGTCCTCGTAGCGCACGAAGGCCTCCTCGTCCGCGTAGTCGAAGGACACCTCCGGGGGGATGCCCGGGCGGAAGCGGAACATCATGGCCAGCGGGGCCCCGTTGCCCTCCACGTAGGACTCGTCCTTGAGCTCCTGCACGTGCAGCAGCTCCTCGGGGATGAGCTCGAAGGTGCGGCGCTGGTCCCAGAAGCCGTTCTTGCGGACGTGGGTGAGGGCGTCGTAGTAGGTGCCCAGGGCCCGCACGCGCACCAGGACGGTGGAGACGTCCATCGCCGTCCCGTCCTCGCCGAACAGGCGCCGCTGGGCGTCCGCGAGCCGGCGCAGGACGTCGACCTCCTTGAGCACGAGGTTGCCCTCGGCCAGCTTGTCCTGGGAGGGCCGGTCCGGAATCCCCGCCGGCGCACGGTAGGACGGGGAGACGTCGGTGGAGACCGCGGTCTCCGGGGCGGAGGAGTCGTGGTCGTCGTGCGCGGCGGTGCCGGCGGCGGCCGCGGCGGCCGTCGCGGCCGCCGCCCCGGTGGGCGCGGCCGGCTCGACGTCCTCGTGCCACTCGTCGTGGTCGACGTGGTCGGGGACCA
>NZ_JBHVDI010000080.1:0-16205 GCF_042802875.1 Kocuria sp. NPDC057446
GAAGTGCCCGGGCGCCGGGGACGGGACCTGCCGGGCGGGCCTCAGGCCGCCTGGTAGGTCAGGCAGTCGGCCTCGTCGGCGCCCGCACCGATCTTCACGTCGTGGGCGGTGCACATCAGGTGCTCGTTGTGCACGCACTCGCCGCGCTGGCAGGCGCCCACCGCGGCGTGCACGGTGGGCAGACCGCCGTCGGGGCCCAGGGAGATGAACGTGCCGCAGTGCGCGTGCCCGGAGCTGCCGGTCACGGTGATCGCGTGGGCCGTGCACTCGTGGTCGTGGTTGAACGAGCACTGGCCCACGCTGCAGTCGGAGACGGGAACGAACTCGGTGGTGGCCATGGCTTCTCCTCCAGGAGGATCTCCGGGCCGGCGCCTGCTGCCCCGGCCTGAACGAACACTTCCAGGATGCGCCTGATCAGGTCCGATGGATAGCGCATTTTTCCGTACCCCAATCCCGCACGGGCCGTCCGGCGGGCACCGCGGTCCGGCACTTGACGGGGCACGGCCGGGGGTATTCGCTGGAGGCACGGCGGCGCCGCCCCGCGGCGCCGCGACGACCCCGAGGAGACTCCATGAGCGCCGGCGACCACTTCCACCTCGACAAGGCGGATCCCGGCAGCTGGCGGGCGCTCAACGGCCTGGCGCGCAAGGTCGCCGCCGCGGCCGAGGACGCCGGGCTGTCCCGGGCGCTGGTGGAGCTGCTCAACATCCGGGTCTCGCAGCTCAACGGGTGCGCCTACTGCCTCGACCTGCACACCGGCTACGCCGTGGAGGCCGGGGTGAGCGCGCAGAAGCTGGCGGTGCTCCCCGCCTGGCGCGAGACGGAGCTGTTCGACGACCTGGAACGGGCCGCGCTCGCCATCGGGGAGTCCGTGGCCCTGCTGCCCGACGAGGAGACCCGGCTGGCCGAGCTCGCGGTGGCCCGGGCGGAGCTGACCGACGAGCAGTACTCCGCGCTGCAGTGGTCGGCGGTGGCGATCAGCGCCTTCAACCGGGTCTCAATCCTCTCCCGCCACCAGGTCCGCCCCCGGCCGGCGGCCGCGGGGGCGGAAGCCCCGCCGAAGCACGCGTCCCCGGAGGAGCCGGGGGATCCGGCGCCGGACGCACCGCGCACCCCGTCGACCGTCGCGGGAGGCACGGCGTGACCAACCTGGACGTGGATCCGCAGGAGCTGCTGTGCACCGAGGCCGCCGGGGCCGGCGCGCAGCTGCTGGCCCCGCGCGAGGTGCCCCTGGGCGGGCCCCGCGCGATGACCGTGCGCCGCACCCTGCCCCAGCGGCGGCGCAGCCTCATCGGGGCGTGGTGCTTCGTCGACCACTACGGCCCGGACCTCGTCTCGGAGTCCGGGGGCATGCGGGTGGCCCGGCACCCGCACACCGGGCTGGCCACCGTGAGCCTGCTGTTCACCGGCGGGATCGCCCACCGGGACTCGGCCGGCTACGACGCCGTCGTCCGGCCCGGCGAGGTCAACCTGATGGTCGCCGGGCGGGGGATCTCCCACCAGGAGTTCTCCACCCCCGGAACCGCGCTCCTGCACGGGGTCCAGCTGTGGTACGCCCTCCCGGAGGCGACCCGCCGCATGGCTCCGACCTTCGAGCACCACGCCCCGGAGCCGGTGCTCGGCGAGGGCACGGAGCTGCGCGTCCACCTGGGCTCCCTGGCCGGCAGCACGTCGCCCGTGGACACCTTCACCCCGCCGCTGCTGGCCGCCGAGGCGACCCTGCGGCCCGGCGCCCGGCTGGAGCTCGACCTGGACCCGGCCCTCGAGCACGGCGTGCTGCTCGACACCGGCGACCTGGCGCTCGACGGTGCGCCCGTTCCGGTGGAGCACCTCGCCTACCTGCCGGTCGGGCGGGAGTCCGTGGTGCTGGAGGCGGGCCTGAGCCCCGTCCGGCTGCTGCTCATCGGCGGGGAGCCGCTGGGCGAGCAGATCGTGATGTGGTGGAACTTCGTCGGCCGCAGCCACGAGGAGGTCGTCGCCTTCCGCGCGGCCTGGCAGGCGGAGATCGACGCCGAACCGGCTCCCGCACCGGCCGGGGGCAGCTACGACGACGGCGCCCCGTACCCCCGCTTCGGGCCCTATCCCCCGGGTCAGCCCGCCCCGCTGCCGGCCCCGCCCCTGCCCACCGTCCAGCTGCGGCCCCGCGGCTGACCCGTCCCCAGGAGACCACCATGGACGCCTCCGACGTCACGGTCCGCAACGACCCCGCCCGGCAGCGCTACGAGCTCCTCGACGGGGAGACCGTGATCGGTGCGACCCACTGGGTGCCCTTCGCGGGCACGGACGGGCCGCAGCGGATCTTCTACCACACCACCGTCGACGACGCCTACGGCGGTCGGGGTCTGGCCTCCGTGCTGGCGCGCCGGGCCCTGGACGACACCGTCGACGCCGGGTTGACGGTGGTCCCGGTGTGCCCCTACATCAAGACGTGGCTGCGCAAGCACCCCGGGCACCAGGAGCACACCGCGCCCGTGCGGCCCGAGCACCTGGCGGCCGTCCCGCACGAGCGGCGGTGACCCCGCCGGCCCCGGCGCGGCGCACCTCCTCCGGCACCGGCCCGGCATGGCGGCCGGCCCTCGGGAGGCGCCGTCAGTGCTGCTGCGCCGCGACGAGGTCCAGGAAGTGGGCGCGCATCCTGGCCCGGTCGGGCTCCACACCGGTGATGAGGCGGAACGCGTCCACCGCCTGGCCGACGGCCATGTGGCCGCCGTCGAGCACCTGGCACCCCCGGGCTCGCGCGGCGGCGATGAGCTCGGTCTCCACGGGCAGGTAGACGACGTCGGCCACCCACTGCCGGGCCGCCAGCAGATCGGGGTCCACGGGGGTGCCGGGGTGGTGGTGCATGCCCACCGGAGTGGCGTTGACCAGCCCGTCGGCCGCGCGCACCAGCTCGGGCAGGGTCTCCGCGGTGGCGGCCGCGACCTGCTGGCCGGGGAAGAGCTCGGCCAGCGCGGCGGCCCGCTCGGCCGCCCGGGCGGGGTCCACGTCGTAGAGGTGCAGGCTGCCCACGCCGGCACTCAGCAGCGCGGAGGCCACGGCGGAGCCGGCGCCGCCGGTGCCGACCTGCACCACGCGGTCCTTGGCCGCGCCGGGGAGCACCGCGCGGAGACCGGCGGCGAAGCCGGACACGTCGGTGTTGTGGCCGACGAACCGCCCGTCCCGGATCACCACGGTGTTGACGGCCCGCAGTGCGGCCGCCTCCGGGGCGACCTCGTCGAGGTGGGCCAGGACGAGCTGCTTGCACGGGTGCGTGATGTTGAAGGCGTTGAAGCCGAGGTCCCGCCCGGCCCGCAGCAGCTCGCCCACGTCCTCGCCGGGGCGGCCGATCAGCTCGAGGTCCACCGGGCGGTACAGGTAGTGGAGGCCGTGGTTCCGGGCCTCGGTCTCGTGCATCGGCGGGGTGAGGCTGCGGGTGATCCCGTCGCCGATCAGTCCCACGAGGTAGGACTCGGACGTGGTGCTCATGGAGGGGCTCCTTGCGGGACGCGGACGGGTCGCGGCTGCGCCGGGCACCCCGGGGCGCGGATCCGGCGGCGGAGGAGGCGGTGGCGCGAGCCGATGGGACGCCCATCACAGTACACCCGAAGATGTCGAAGAACCCTTTTTGCACCCACCATGTGAACATCGGTGCCACAAAGTGGCAGTTCGGACGTCACCTGCGACGGCGAGCGCCCCCGCGGAACGTCCTGCTCCTCCCGCGTGGCGCCGGGCGCGCGGAACGGGAGCGGGCGCCGCGCCGACGGCCCCTTCCGCCGCCGGCGGGGTGCCGGGGCCGCCCCGGGGCACAATGGGCCGAAAGGCATGTGCCAGGGCCCTGCCGACGGGGCCCCCGACCGGTGGAGGGTGACGTCATGAGCGTGCTGGGCGATCTGGGGGCGGCACTGGCCGCCGGGACCGTGGAGGTCGTGGACCTCACCACCCCGCTGGACCGGGACACCCCGATCCTGCGGCTGCCGGAGCCGTTCGCCAACACGGTGGGCCTGTCCATGACCCCGGTGAGCGCCTACGACGAGGCCGGACCGGGGTGGGCGTGGAACGACCTGACGCTGGGCGAGCACGCCGGCACCCACCTGGACGCGCCGGTGCACTGGATCACCGGCCGGGACGGGAGGTCGGTGGACCGGATCGAGCCGGCGCGGCTCGTGGGTCCCGCCGCCGTCCTGGACTTCACCGCCGAGGCGGAGGCGGACGCCGACGCCCTGCTGGAGCCCGTGCACCTCGAGCGGTGGGAGGCCGAGCACGGGCGTCTCCCCGCCAACTGCTGGGTGCTCCTGCGCACCGGCTGGTCCGCCCGCGGGGACGACCCCGGGCGCTTCCTCAACGCCGACGAGCACGGCCTGCACGCGCCGGGACCGTCGGTGGCCGCCGCCGAGTGGCTCGCCGCCCATCCGCACGTCAGCGGTTTCGGCGTGGAGACCGTCGGCATCGACGCGGGCGTCGCCGGCGGCTTCGACCCGCCCTTCCCCGCTCACCACCACCTGCTGGGCAACGACAAGTACGGGCTGACCTCCCTGCGCCGGCTCGACCGGCTGCCGGTCCTCGGCGCGCAGCTCGTGGTGGCGCCCCTGCCGGTCGTGGGCGGCACGGGCAGCCCCGCCCGGGTGCTCGCCCTCGTCGAGAGGCCCGGGGCGTGACCGGCACGGTCGCCCGGCTCGTGGGCCGTGCGCTCGCGGAGCTGGGCGTCGGGCACGCCTTCGGCGTGGTGGGCAGCGGGAACTTCCACCTCACCAACGCGCTGGTCGCGGCGGGCGTGCCCTTCACGGCGGCCCGGCACGAGAACGGCGCCGCGACCATGGCCGATGCGTGGGCCCGCACGAGCGGGCGCGTCGCCGTGGTCACCACCCACCAGGGCTGCGGACTGACCAACGCGACCACCGGCATCGGCGAGGCCGCGAAGTCCCGCACCCCGCTGATCGTGCTCACCGCCGACACCCAGGCCGCGGCCGTGCACTCCAACTTCCGGATCGACCAGGACGGCCTCGCCCGATCGGTGGGGGCGGTGGCCGAGCGGGTGCACTCCCCCGCGAGCGCCGCGGCCGACGTCGCCCGGTCCGTCCGCCGTGCCCGCAACGACCGCCGCACCGTGGTGCTGAGCGTCCCGCTCGACGTCCAGGCCGCCCCGGCCCCCGAGGACGCCGTGGTGCCCGCGCTGCCGCCCGCCCCGCGCGTGCGCCCGGACGACGACGCCGCCGTGCGCCTCGCGGAGCTGCTGGCCGCCGCGCGCCGGCCGGTGTTCGTGGCCGGACGCGGCGCCCGGGGCGCCCGCGCCGAGCTGACCGCCCTCGCCGAGCGGTCGGGGGCGCTGCTGGCGACGTCGGCGGTGGCCAAGGGCCTCTTCGCCGGCGCGGACTTCGACCTGGGCATCTCCGGGGGCTTCTCCTCCCCGACGACCGCGGAGCTGATCGCGCAGGCCGATCTCGTGGTGGGGTGGGGCTGCGCCCTGACCATGTGGACCACGCGGCACGGACGCCTGCTCGGCCCGGAGGCGTCGGTGGTGCAGGTGGATCTCGAGGAGTCCGCCCTGGGCGCGCACCGGCCGGTGGACCGGCCGCTGGCCCTGGGGGTCGTGGGCGACTGCGCGCTCACCGCGCGGGACGTCCTCGCCGCCCTGGAGCAGGACGGCTCCGGGCCGGGAGCCGCCCCGTCGTCGTCCTGGCGCACGCCCGAGCTGGCCGCGCGGATCGGCCGGGAGTCCCGGTGGCAGGACGTCCCGTTCGAGGACCTGTCCACGGCCGAGCGGATCGACCCGCGGGTGCTGTCCCGGGAGCTGGACGCGATGCTGCCGGCCGAGCGCGTCGTGGCCGTCGACAGCGGCAACTTCATGGGCTATCCCAGCCAGTACCTCTCGGTGCCCGACGAGCGCGGCTTCTGCTTCACCCAGGCGTTCCAGTCCGTCGGCCTGGGCCTGGCCACCGCCATCGGCGCCGCCCTGGCGCAACCGGACCGGCTGCCGGTGCTCGGCACCGGGGACGGCGGCTTCCTCATGGGGATCGCCGAGCTGGAGACCGCGGTGCGGCTGGGCCTGCCGCTGGTGTGCGTGGTCTACGACGACGCCGCCTACGGCGCGGAGGTGCACCACTTCGCCGGCGACGGCGACGCGCCGCTGGACACGGTGGTCTTCCCGGACGTCGACATCGCCGCGATCGGCCGGGGCTTCGGCGCCGACGGCGTGGTCGTGCGCTCCGTCGAGGACCTGGCGGCCGTGCGGGACCGGCTGTCCCGGCCGCGGGACCGGCCGCTGGTGATCGACGCCAAGATCGCCTCCGACGGCGGGGCGTGGTGGCTGGCCGAGGCCTTCCGGGGCCACTGACACCGGTCCGCCCCGCGGTCCGCCGGCCGGCGGCCCGGGCACCGGCCGGGCCGGTCAGGCCCCGGGCCGGCCGTCCCCCGCCGCGTCCTGGCGCAGCCGGCTGATCCGCACCCGCTCCACCCGGCTCCGGTCCACGGTCAGGACCTCGAGCCGGCACTCGTCCACGTCGACGACGTCCCCCGGGCGCGCCACCCGTCCCAGCCGGTCCATCACGAACCCGCCGACGGTCTCGTAGTGCCCCTCGGGGATGACGAGCCCGGTCTCCGCCGGGACCTCCTGGATGATCAGCCCGCCGTACTCGTCGACGACCAGGGCGATGTGGTGCCCGCCCCTGCGCATGGCCTGCAGGGTGCGCAGCACGTGGTTGGTCTCCGGCAGGAAGGGGATGGGCCGCACCACGTCCCGCAGGGTGCGGGGCGGCGCCTCGATGACCCCGTCACCGTCCTGGTCCGCCACCACGAGGTCCCGGATGCGCACGAAGCCCAGGACGTCGTCCACGCCGGTGCCGAGCACGGGGTAGCGGGAGTGCGGCAGGGCCAGGGCCGTGCGGTAGGCCTCCGTGACAGGCAGGGTGCCGTCCAGGAAGTGGACGTCCGGGCGGGGGCGCATGACCTCCGCCAGACGGCGCTCGCCGGCCTCGACGACGTCCGCGAGGATCGAGCGCGCGACGGGCCCGATGCCCCGGGTGTCCACGACCATCTCCCGGATCTCCTCCGCCGAGACCTCCTCGGTCGCGGCGTGCGGATCCCCGCCCCCGAGCCGGACCACGAGGTTCGTGGACACGGACGGCAGCCGGACGACGGGACGCATGAGCGTGGCGAACACGCTCAGCGGCGGGGCCAGGACCTGAGTGAAGCCCACGGAGCGCTGCATGGCCGGCCGCTTGGGCACGAGCTCACCGAGGACGAGGGAGAGGTAGGCGATGACCAGGGTCATCCCAGTCAGCGCCGCGGTCCCCGCGGCCGCGGTGGACAGGCCGGCCCGCTCGAAGACGGGGGGCGATGTCCGGGGCGAGGGTCGAGGCGCCGTAGGCCGAGGAGAAGAACCCGGCCACGGTCACGCCGATCTGCACGGCGGAGAGGAAGAGGTTGGGGTCCCGGACGAGGGCGGCGGTCCGGGCGCCCTTCCGCCCCGAGCGCTCGGTCCGCTTGACCTGGCTCTCCCGCAGGCTCACGATCGCCACCTCGGTGCCGGCGAAGACGCCCCCGATGGCCAGGAACAGCAGGACCAGCAGGATGTTCGCGATCGTGCCGGTGTCCATGGCGCCCCCAGTACCGGCCGGCCCGTGGCGCCCGGAGGCCACGGCGTCGCGCCGGTATTCTGGAGCGATCGACGCACCGGGCCGGCGACCGGCCGCACCTCGTGAGGAGGAGTGCCATGGACGGCGTGTTCACCGTGCTCGGTCTCGGCCTCGTGGGATTCGGGCTCTACGACGTGTTCCGCGGGCTGCTGTACCCGAGCGGCCGCGGCACGATCAGCTACTGGGTGCTGCGATCGGTGTGGAGGCTCTCCCGCGGCACGAACCACCGGTGGGGCTCCCTCGCGGGACCGCTCGGCGTGGTGATCGTGATCGTGCTGTGGGGCATGCTCCAGGCGTTCGGGTGGGCCCTGGTCTACTACCCCCACGTCCCCGAGGGCTTCTACTACGCGGAGGGGATGGACCCCGGGAACTACGACAACTTCGCCGAGGCGCTCTACATCTCGCTCGTGACCCTCGGCACGCTCGGCTTCGGGGACGTCGTCCCCACCGGGGCGTGGCTGCGCTTCGTCTCGCCCGTCGAAGCCCTCATCGGGTTCGCGCTGCTGACCGCGACGCTGTCCTGGTTCACCCAGATCTATCCCGCCCTGGCCCGGCGACGCGCGCTCGCGGTCCGGCTGCGCGCCCTGCAGTCCGTCGCCTACGCGGACCGGGTCGCGTTCCTGGACCGCACCGGCGCGCACCGGACCCTGGACCAGCTCACCGCGGACATCGTCGACGTGCACGTGGCTCTCGTGCAGAACGCGGAGTCCTACTACTTCCGCGAGGTCAAGGAGGACGCGGCGCTGGCCGTCTCCCTGCCCTACGCCATGGAGATCGCCGCTCGCGCCCAGGAGGCCCCCGCCGAGGAGGTCCGGCTCAGCGGCGTGATGCTCTCCTCGGCCGTGTCCGACTTCGGGCAGCACCTGCGCGAGGAGTTCCACGGCGCGGGCGAGAGCACCGAGGAGGTGCTCGGCGCCTACGCGACCGACCACGGCTACCGCGCCGGTCCCGGCGGGCGGGGCGAGCGGTCCCGGGACTGACCGGGCTCACCAGAGGTGGCGGCACTGCCCGTTCTGGCAGGAGAACTCCGGGGCGCGCCCGTCGGGCAGCATCATCGACGGGGACGCCAGCTCGACGTCGCGCGCCCGGTCCCAGTCGTCGGGCATGATTTGCACGTAGACCAGCTCGAACCCGGTGGCGCCGCAGCGCGGGCACGGCGCGGTGGTGCCGCGCAGACCGTCGGACGGGGTGGTGCTCATGGCGGGCCTCCCGGAGGGGAAACGGCCCTGGGCACTCCGGAGCCGGTGGGCCCAGTGTAGTGGGCGCACCGGCTCCGGGCGCGGCGGGGGCCGCCGGCTCAGGCCCGCGTGCCCGCCTCCCGCTTGGCGCGCTGGATCTCCTCGTAGACGTGGCCGCGCAGCTCGGTGAAGCGCGGCATGCCGCGGGTGGTGAGCTGGTCCCGCTCGTCGGGCAGGTCGATCGCGAGGTCCTCCTGGACCACCGTGGGCGAGCTCGAGAGGATGATGACGCGCTCGCCGAGGTAGACGGACTCGTCGATGTCGTGGGTCACGAACAGCACCGTCACCCCCATCCGGTGCCACACGTCGCGGATGAGGTCCTCGAGGTCGGCACGGGTCTGGGCGTCCACCGCGGCGAAGGGCTCGTCCATCAGCAGGATCTTCGGCTGGTAGGCGACCGCCCGGGCGATCGCCACGCGCTGCTGCATGCCGCCGGAGAGCTGCCACGGGTACTTCTTGTCCGCCCCGCGCAGGTCGACCGCGGCGATGGCCTCCTCCACGAGGCGGTTCCGCTCGTCCCGGGCCAGCTTGGCGTTCTTGAGCGGCAGCTCCACGTTCTCGCGGACCGTCATCCAGGGGAAGAGGCTGCGCCCGTACTCCTGGAAGACCACGGCCATGTCCTTGGGCGGGCCGGTCACCTTCTCGCCACCCAGCAGCACCTCGCCGGAGGTCGGTGCCATGAGCCCCGAGATGCACTTGAGCAGCGTGGTCTTGCCGGAGCCCGAAGGGCCCACGAGGCACGCCAGCTCGCCGCGGCCGAGGTCGAACGTGAGGTCGCGGACGGCCTCCACGTCCCCGTGCTCGCTCTGATAGATCTTCTGCAGCCCCCGCACGGACAGCAGCACGTCCTTGCCGCCGGTGCGTCCGGCGCCCGAGGCCCCGGCCCGGGGCGCGGCCGCGCCGCCGTCCACTGCCGAGCTTCCTGATTCAGCCTGCATTCTCCACCTCTTTCAGGCCCCGGTACCAGGCAAGGACCTTGCGTTCAACACGTTGGAAGACGAACGCCAGCACCACTCCGATGAGACCCAGGACGGCGATGCCGCTCCACATCTCGGGGATGGCGAACGACCGTTGGAACTGCACGATGGTGAAGCCCAGCCCCGAGGACGAGGCGAACATCTCCGAGATCACCATCAGGATCAGCCCGATCGACAGGGCCTGCCGGATGCCGGCCATCATCTGGGGGCTGGCGGCGGGGATCACCAGGTGGACGATCCGCGACCACCCGTGGATCCCGTAGGAGCGCGCCGTCTCGTTCATGACGGAGTCGACCGAGCGCACGCCCTCGATGGTGTTCAGCAGGACGGGCCACACGGACCCGAGCACGATCACCACGACCTTCATCTGGTCGTTGACGCCGATGAGCAGCATCAGCACCGGGACGAGCACCGGCGGCGGGATCGCCCGGAAGAACTCGAGCACCGGTTCCAGCAGGTTCCGCAGCCAGCGCACCGAGCCGATCACGAGCCCGGCGACGACGCCGAGCAGGATGGAGAGCGCGAGCCCCACCAGCAGCCGGCCGATGCTCGGCAGCACGTCGCGGAAGAACCGGTCCCCGATCCAGACGTCCACGAACGTCGTGGCGAAGTCGCCCGGCTCCGGGACGTAGAAGTTGGTCGTCGTCAGGGTGTAGGCCCACCACAGCAGGACCAGCAGGACGGGCAGCGCGAGCGCGTAGCCCAGGGTCTTGACGAGTCTCACACCGCCACCTCTCCGCGGACGGACGAGTGCCAGGCCAGCGCCCGGCGCTCGAGCGCCCGCATCCCCAGGTTGATGAGCACGCCCAGCAGGCCGGCCGTGACGATGAACGCGTACATGGCCGTGACGGCGCCGCCCGACTGGGCCAGGGAGATCTCCCGGCCCAGCCCGGGCGTGCCGATCACGAGCTGGGCGGTGACCGCGAGGATCAGCGCCACCGCCGCCCCGAGCCGCAGCCCGGTGATCACGTAGGGCAGCGACGTGGGCCACGTGACGTACCGGACGCGGGCCAGCGTCCCGAGCCCGTAGCTCTTGGCCGTGTCCTGCGCCACGGTGTCCACGTCACCGACCCCGTAGAGGACCTGGATGAGGATCTGCCAGAAGGACGCGTACACGACCAGCAGCAGGGTGGACTCGAGCTGCACGCCGAACAGCAGCACCGCCAGCGGGATGAGCGCCACCGACGGGATGGGCCGCAGGAACTCGATCGTGCTGTGCGTGGCCCGCCGCAGGAACACGCTGCTGCCGATGACCAGGCCCAGGACGATCGCGGCGACCGCGGCGATGAGCAGCCCGAGGAACCAGGCCCGGACGGTCTGCCAGACCGCGAGCCAGAACCCGGCCGAGCCGAGCTGCTCCCCGAGCTCCAGCAGGACCGCGCTGGCGGGGGGCAGGTACCGCGGGTCGACGATCCCGGTCAGGGGCAGCAGCTCCCAGGTGAGCAGGAACCCGAGGATCCCCAGCACCCCCAGGGTGCCGGGCCCCCAGGCCCGTCCGGTGCGCTTTCGTGCCATGTCGTGTCTCCTCCGTCCTCGTGTGCCGTGGCCGCGGACGGGCTACGGCAGCAGCGCGTCGAGGTCGGGGGTCTGCTCGAGGGTCCCGTACTCGACGGCGGCGTCGCCCAGCTTCTGCAGCGCCTCGCGGTCGAACTCGGTCCGGAAGCGCGGCAGGGCCATCTCGGCGCGCAGCTCGTCGCTGATCTCCGTGTAGGTCCCGACGATCTCCCGGACCGCGTCCGGGTTCTCGTTCGCGTACTCGAGCGAGCGGTTCATGGCGTTCTGGAACCTCTCCACCAGCTCCGGGTCCTCCTCCACCTTCTGGGTGGTGGTGAAGTAGCCGGCGATGTCGAGCTCCGGGTCGAACTCCACGAAGTTGTAGGACACCACGCGGGAGCCCTCGTCGAGGACCTGGGTGAGGAACGGGTCGAGGATCCACGCCGCGTCGACCTGGCCGCGGTCGAGCGCGGCCGGGGCGTCCGGGAAGCCGACCTCCACGAAGTCGATGCTCTGCGGGTCCCCGCCGGCCTCCTCCACCACGTGGCGGATCGTCGTGTCGCCGATGTTGTTGAGGTTGTTCACCGACACGGTCCTGCCGGCCAGGTCCCCGGGACCCTGGATGTCCGAGTCGGCGGGCACCACCACGGCGCCGAAGTCCCGCTCGGCGTCGCCCGAGGTCGTGGTGCCGTTGGCGACGTACTCCAGGTCCAAGCCCTGGCCCTGGGCCACCATGACGGACAGGGTGTTCCCGAAGGCGAAGTCGAAGTCCCCGCTGACCACGCCCGGCACGGCCGCGGCGCCGCCGCTGGTGGTCTGGATGTCGAGGTCGATCCCCTCCTCCTCGAAGAAGCCCTGCTCCTCGCCCAGCCAGATGGCGGCCGTGTCGACGATGGGGATGACACCGACGGTGACGCCCTGCATCTCTCCCTCGGCGCCGCCGTCCCCGCCGCCGCACGCGGCCAGCGCCAGTACGGACCCTGCTGCTCCCAAGCCGATGAGCGGTCGCCGCATCGTGTCTCCCCTGTCTCGTGCCGTGCTCGTGCGCGGTGGTCGTGCCTCGTGGTCGCGACTCGTGGTCGCGCTCCGTGGTCGTGGCCGGTCCCGCCGTCCGCACAGGTGCGTGCGGCCCGGCGGATCCGGGTGTGATAGGGATCACTCTAGTGGCGTAGCATGCACAGACCAGTGGATGCTGTCGATGCACCGATACATGACGTCTATGAGTTGCCGGCGGAGGAGTGACCCCGTGGACCTGGACCTGAACCTGATGCGCGTGTTCTGCACGGTCTACGAGCAGGGCAGCGTCACGGGGGCGGCCGCCGAGCTGCACCTCACCCAGCCCACGGTGAGTCACGCCCTGAAGAACCTGCGCCGGCAGTGCAGCGACCAGCTGTTCGTGCGGGAGGGCCGGGGCCTGAGCCCCACCCCGTTCGCGGAGAGCATCTTCCCCCAGGTCAAGGCGGGGATCGCCCAGGTGACCGCGGCCGTCTCCTCCGGGGGGCGGTTCGACCCGTCGGCCGCCCGCGAGCGCCTCACCCTGGCGCTGACCGACCTGGGCGAGCTGGCGTTCCTGCCGTCCGTCGTGGTGGCGCTGCGGGAGCAGGCGCCCGGCGTGGAGCTGACCGTGCTGCCCCTGGACGTGGAGCGCGTCCCGGAGGACCTGCTGCGCAACCGGGTGGACGCCGCGATCTGCGCCCCGTACATCGGCGGCCCCGGCATCGTCCGCACCGTCATCGGCACGGACGAGTACGTGGTGATCGCCGCCCGGGACCATCCGCGCGTGCGGGAGCGGCTCACGCTCGAGCAGTTCGCCGAGGAGCCGCGGATCCGGCTCGCCCCGTCGATGGGCCACGAGCTCGCCGAGGTCGCGGCGGAGCGGGCCGGGGCCCCGGGGCGCACGGCCCTGCGGCTGTCCCACTTCTCGGGGCTGGTCTCCGTGGTGGAGCGCACCGACTGCCTCGCGGTGCTGCCGCGGTTCCTCGCCGAGACGATCCAGGAGGCGGCCGGGATCCGCGTGTTCCCGCACCCGGTCGAGATGCCGGTCCTGCAGCTGGCCGCCTACACCCGGGAGATCGGCCACCAGCGGCCCGCGCAGCGGTGGTTCGCGCGGCTGATCGTGGACACGCTGCGGGAGTCCGTCTCGTCGGACCCGTCCACGCCGCTGCGTCCCCGGCCGTGGCACCGCCCGTGAGGCGAGGGACACCACCGACCGGCCGCGCCCCTGCCCCCGAGCCCGTGCCCGCGGACCTGCCGGCCGGCGCCCACCCGGGCGCCGCTCAGGGGCAGGAGACCGCGAACACCCGGCCGTCGCCGGAGAGCTCGACCGCACCCGTGCCGCCCCGGTGCAGCAGCGACTCCCCGCCGGCCAGCGCCCACTCCCGGTCCGCGGCGCGCACCAGCACCCGCTCCCCGGTGCTCAGCAGCACCGTGGTCCCCCGCAGCCGGAGCAGGACGGCCCGCCCGGGCGCGAGCTCGTGGGCGGTCAGCGACAGGCGCTCGTCCCACAGCGGATAGACGCGGCGGCCGTGCTCGTCGGCGGCCGGCTCGACGACCTCCGGGACCGTCTGCTCGTCGGCCAGCACGGACAGCAGCTCGGTCACGTCCACGTGCTTGCCCGTCAGTCCGGCGCGCAGGACGTTGTCCGAGGAGCTCATCACCTCGATCGCCGTTCCCGACAGATAGGCGTGCAGCTGCCCGGCGGGGGTGTGCAGGGACTGTCCCGGGGCCAGGCGGACGTGGTGCATGCACACCGCGACCAGCAGTCCGCGGTCGTCCGGGTGCCGGTCCTGCACGTAGCGGACGAGCGCGGCCACGGGGTCCTGCGGGTCCGCGGCGCGGGCCGCGGCGACGGTCGCCGCGACGGCGGCCCCGGCGGCGTCGTCGTCCAGGGTCAGCACGGCGGGCAGCACGGGCCGCAAGGCGCCGGCGGCGTCGCGCAGCCAGTCCAGCCCCAGGCGCGCGGCCGTCGCGCGCAGCCGCTCCGCCGGCTGCACCCCCGTGAGCAGCTCCACGTCCGTGAGCGCCACCACGGTCTCGGGCTTGGCGGAGCGGTCCTTGTAGTTGCGCCGCGGGTCGTCGAGCGGGATCCCCGCCCGCTGCTCGCGCTCGAAGCCCGCCTCGGCCTGCTCCGGGGTGGGATGGACCTGCAGGGACAGCGGGGCGTCGATGGCCAGGATCTTCAGCAGGAACGGCAGGTCCTCGAGCGGCTCGTCCCGGCCGTCCCGGACGACGACGGACGGCGCCGCGGGGTGCGCGCCGACCCACAGCTCGGCCTCGGGCTCGGGGCTCGGCACGGGCCGGCCCTGGAGGCGGGCCAGCACCTCGCGGGAGCCCCAGGCGTAGTGCTGGACGGGGTTGCGCATGCGGAGGATCTCGACCATGCTCGTCATCCAATCACAGGACCCCCCGCGCCCCGCGGCGCCCGGGAGCGGCCTTGGCCTAAGATCACCCCTTGTGACTATCGATCTCTCAGCCTCGTTCAAGGCCTACGACGTCCGCGGCATCGTGGGCGAGTCCATCACCGCCGAGACGGTCCGGGCCACCGGCGCCGCCTTCGTGGACGTCCTGGGCCTCGCCGGCCTGACGGTCCTCGTGGGCGGGGACATGCGCCCCTCCTCGCCGGAGTTCGTGGACGCCTTCGCCGAGGGCGCGGTCCGCCGGGGCGCGGACGTCGTGAAGATCGGGCTGATCTCCACCGACGAGCTGTACTACGCGTCGGGGACCTTCGACGCCGCCGGGGTGACCTTCACGGCGAGCCACAACCCGGCCGAGTACAACGGCATGAAGATGTCGAAGGCCGGGGCGGTCCCGGTCTCCTCCGAGACGGGGCTCTACGACATCCGGGACCTCGCCCAGCGCTATCTCGACGAGGGCGCCGTGCCGGAGGCCCCGGCGCCCGGCACGGTCGCCGAGCGGGACGTCCTGGCCGGCTACGCGCAGTACCTGCGCTCCCTGGTGGACCTGTCCGGGACCCGTCCGCTCAAGGTCGTCGTCGACGCCGGCAACGGGATGGCGGGGCTGACCACGCCCGCGGTGCTGGGCGACGCCGTGCTGGAGGCGCTGCCGCTGGAGATCGTGCCGCTGTACTTCGAGCTGGACGGCACGTTCCCCAACCACCCGGCCAACCCGCTCGAGCCGGAGAACCTCGTGGACCTGCAGCGGGCCGTGCGCGAGCACGGCGCGGACCTCGGCATCGCCTTCGACGGCGACGCCGACCGCTGCTTCGTGGTCGACGAGCAGGGCGGGGCCGTCTCCCCGTCGGCCGTCACCGCGCTGGTCGCCGAGCGGGAGATCGAGCGCGCCCGGGCGGAGGGCGTCGAGAACCCGGTGATCATCCACAACCTCATCACGTCCCGCGCCGTGCCCGAGCTGGTCACCGCCCGCGGCGGCCGCCCCGTGCGCACCCGGGTGGGCCACTCGTTCATCAAGGCCGTCATGGCCGAGGAGGGCGCCGTGTTCGGGGGCGAGCACTCCGCGCACTACTACTTCAAGGACTTCTTCAACGCGGACACCGGGATGCTCGCCGCGATGCACCTCCTGGCCGCCCTCGGCGAGCAGGACCGGCCGCTCAGCGAGCTGATGCACCAGTACGACCCGTACGCGGCCTCGGGCGAGATCAACTCCACGGTGGAGGACAAGGCCGGTGCCGTCCGGCGGGTCGTCGACGCCCTGGCCGGCCGGGACGTGAGCGTGGAGGAGCTGGACGGCACCACGCTGAGCAGCCCCGACGAGGGCTGGTGGTTCAACCTGCGCCCCTCCAACACCGAGCCGTTCCTGCGCCTCAACGTGGAGGCCAAGGACCGGACGACGATGGAGCAGGTCCGGGACCGGGTGCTCGCCATCGTGCGCGCCTGAGACCTGTCGGCACGCAGGGGGCCCCGCCGGAC
>NZ_JBHVDI010000081.1:0-16167 GCF_042802875.1 Kocuria sp. NPDC057446
ACCCCCCCCCGGGGGGGGCCCCCCGCGCCCCCCCCCACGACGCCTCGACAGGAAAGGAGGACGGCGTGGAGATCCTGCGCGTCTTCAACAACAACGTCGTCCTCGCCCGCAATGACACCGGCGGAGAGGTCATCCTCACCGGCCGCGGCCTGGGCTTCCAGGCGAAGCCCGGGCAGAAGGTCGACGAGACCAAGGTGGTGCGGGTCTTCGTCCCTGACGACGGGCGCGACGCGGACAATTTCGGGGCCCTGGTGGCCGCGATCCCGCCGGAGCACCTGCTGCTGGCCGATCAGGCCCTGGGAATCGCCCGCGCCGACATGGCCGCCCCGCTGAGCTCCACCACGGTGGTGGGCCTGGCCGACCACCTCAGCTTCGCGATCAAGCGCCTGCGCCAGGGCATCGACATCGAATACCCCCTACGCGCCGAGGTCTCCCACCTCTACCCCGACGAGCTGCGCATCGCCCAGCGGATCCTGGACCACGTCAACACCTGCCTCGAGCATCCCCTGCCGGAGGCCGAAGCGGTCCCGATCGCTCTGCACCTGGTCAACGCCGGCTTCGCCACCGGTGACCTGTCGTTCACCTACCAGATGACCGGGGTGTTCACCCAGCTGTTCGAGGTCCTCGAGCAGGCCTACGGCCGGCCCCTCGATCGCAACACCATCAACGCCGCCCGGTTCATCACCCACCTGCGCTACTTCTTCGTCCGCGCCCACACGGGCAGCCAACTGGACGAGGGCGCCACCCGGCTCAGTGTGGCCATCCGAGAGGCCTACCCGGCAGCCTTCGGCACCGCGCTGAAGCTCCAAGCGGTGCTCGAGCTGCGGCTGGAGGAACCTCTCACCGAGGACGAGGTCACCTATCTGACCCTGCACGTCGCCCGGATGGTCGACGACCTCCGCGTCCGATAGCGCCGCCGCCACGTCACCGCACGAGACCCTCACCGCATGGGCCGCTGTCCGAGCTACCCTGCCCGCAGTCGATCGGCTTGATTTCCAGGCAGCCTGGAGTGGCTGCCTGCGGTGTGCCATGGGGTCGCTCCATACCAACGCGTGCGGTAACCGGGACCCATAGCTCCCCGTCAGGACGTCACAGGAATGAGCACTCAGCCGGTGACGAGTCCGTGACGCACGAAGGCGTTCCACACCCCGTCCGCGCGCACGCTGGTCGTGGTCTCATCGGCCAGTGTCTTGAGTTCCGGTGCCGCGTTGCCCATCGCGATGCCGGTGCCACACACCTGGAACATCTCTACGTCGTTCCAGCTGTCGCCGATGCCGATGGCCACCGACCGGTCGAGACTGAGGTGGTCAAGCACCGATGCGATGGCGGAGCCCTTGGTGGTGCCGCGCATCCCGATCTCGCCGTTGGACCCTCCGGGCAGCGGCATGCTGCCGGGCACGATGTGGAACTGGTCGCCGAGCTCGTCCTGGGCGCGCGCGACCGTGTCCACCGCTTCTCCCAGGAACACCGCTTTCGCGACACGGTCGAGGTCGATCTCGGTCAGATCCCGAGACTGCGGCACGCCCTGCGGCGCGGTCTGCGGTTCGTCGGACTCACCGTGGGCGCTCTTCCAACGGCGCATCATCACATCGAACTTCCTCTGCACCTGCGGTGAGGCGTGCACGGCGGCATCGGTCTGCAGGAAGAAGAGCAGGCCGCGGTCCTGGAAGTAGGCAACGAGCCGTTGCACCGCCTCGCGCGGCATGGTCGCAGCCACGACGGTCTCATCCCCACTGGTGGCATACGCGCCACCGTTGGTCACCGCACCATCAAAGCCAATCGCAGTCACCCCAGCCGGAATCGCTCCGGCCGCACGCCCGGTGCACAGGTACACAAGGTGCCCCGCAGCCCGCGCACCCCGGATCGCCGCAACGGTCGACGGGGCGACACTCTTGCCGTGGTCGAGGATCGTCCCGTCGACGTCAAGGAAGGCGATTCGGGGGGATGTCACGGTACTACTCCTTCACGCCACCGGAGGGGACGGGGTGGTGGCCCAGCCATCATATTCGGCGCTACGGGCGGCACAGCGGCAACTTGGTTAGCCACAGCCAGGGCGCGGGTGCTGAGCACTTAAGGGTGACACCTGCTCGTGCATCAGTCCCGAGCACTCGTGGCTCGTTGGCCGCTATCTCGCCATATGTAAAGGAGGGGACGAAACCCACTCTTATCCCCGTTGTCTACGGTACAACCCGTGATTATTCGGTCAGCCTCAAGAAGGCGGTCGTGTCCCCAACCCTGGACGCGCGGTGGCTGAGAGTGAAGCTCTTCTGCCGCTTGCAGGTCGCATGACCTGAACGTGCAAACCCTGCAAACCCCTGGTTCACCTGCCACGACGCGAGTACCGTGGGAGGAGGTCAAGAAGGTGGCCATGAGACAGATTGCATGCGATGAAGGATGCTCTCATGGACCACAAGCTCTCCGTGCTCGTCCAGGTCGACCTCGACGGTGCCTATGTGCGCCTGGTCGTCACCGGGTGCCTGACCGAGGCGAATCAGCACGTCCTGTATCCAATGGTGCGTCGTGCCCGGGCGCTAATGCCCCCGGTGACGGTCAGCGTCGATCTCACCGCCGCCGGCCATGTCGAGGCGATCGCGGTTGACCTGTTGCGCTGGGCAATCGACCACAACGAGACCCTGGACGGGGTCAGCCCGGTGGAACTACTGATCCCCAACGGCTTGCCCGCCCACCAACACACCCTGCGTCCTGACCCACGCCGTCTGGAGGCCTCGGGACGACCCTGAGCACCCCACCCGCCCCTACGTCATTTAATAAGCACACTTTTCTTTTCGGGTGGTGCTCACTAGCGTGGGAAACAGGGTCGGTGCCCGAGGACGCGGGCTCCCGCGCCACCGCCGGCCACAGCAGCCGACGACGGAGGTCAGCATGTTCTTGCACCAGCAGAAGCTCCAGTACAAGTCCACCCCTCAGGCCCCGGACGCGGTCTACGCGCGCAAGCTCCAGGAGGTGATCGGCGGCCAGTACGGGGAGATCACCGTGGCCATGCAGTACAGCTTCCAGGCCTGGAACGCCCACATCCCGGGCAAGTACCGGGACCTGCTCTTCGGCACCGCCGCCGAGGAGTTCGGCCACATCGAGATGCTGGCCACGATGGTCGCCCAGCTGCTGGAGAAGGCCCCGCTGGGCATCACCGAGGACGCGATCCAGTCCGACCCGGCGGTGGCGGCCGTGATCGGCGGCACCGACCTGCAGCACGCCATCGTGGCCGGGGCCGGAGCGCGGCCGGTGGACTCCATGGGCAACCCCTGGTCCGGGTCCTACGTCACCGCCTCCGGGAACCTGCTGGCGGACATGACCGCCAACGTCAACGCCGAGATGCAGGGCCGCACCCAGGTCGCGAGGCTCTACCACATGACCGACGACAAGGGGATCCGGGACATGCTCTCGTTCCTGCTGGCCCGGGACACGATGCACCAGAACCAGTGGATGGCCGCGGTCAAGGAGCTGCAGGCCGAGGGCCTGGAGCAGATGCCGGTGCCCTCGAACTTCCCGCAGGCCAAGGAGGCCACCGAGTTCTCCTACGACTACTACAACTTCTCCGACGGTACTACCGCCGCCGAAGGCTCCTGGGCGTCCGGGCCGACCCCGGACGGCAACGGGCAGTTCGGCTACCAGGACCAGCCCATGGCCGGGGTGCCGATGCCCCCGCCCACCCACCCCGACGCCCGGTTCTACGGCACCACCGAGGTCCCCAACCGGGTCGAGAAGGCCGCCGGCACCATCCAGGACAAGCTCAAGAAGGAATGACCCCACCGGTCCACCGCACAACCCTGCACCACCCCGAGGAGATGAGCGATCATGACCACCCCAGCCGCTCGACCCGACGACCGCACGACCCGCCGCTCACCGGTCCGGACGGCGGCCCTGCTCTACGGGGTCGTCTTCCTGCTCGTGGGCGCGGCCGGATTCATTCCAGGCATCACCACGAACTACGACCAGCTCATGGTCGCCGGCCACGAGTCCGAGGCCATGCTCATGGGGATCTTCCAGGTCTCGATCCTGCACAACCTCGTCCACCTGCTCTACGGCATCGCCGGCGTCGCCCTGGCTCGCAGCATCTCGGGGGCGCGGAACTTCCTGCGCTGGGGCGGTGCCGTGTACCTGCTGCTGTCGCTCTACGGCCTGCTCATCGATAAGGAGTCCAGCGCCAACTTCGTGCCCCTGAACTCCGCCGACGACTGGCTGCACCTGTTCCTTGGCGTGACGATGGTCGGGCTGTCCTTCCTGGACCGCAACATCCACGACCGGGCCGCCGGCCGGGCCCGCACCTGAGGTCCGCGGCCGGGCACATTTCGTGTCCGTGATCTGTGGGAAGCGGCTCCCTGCCGATGGTGGGGAGCCGCTTTTCATGGGTCCGGCAGCCGGACTCCGCCGGGGGTAGAGCCAGGGTGCAGGAGTACGGTCAAGAGAAGACGTAATCGACGTCGGCGAAGTCGTCGGCTGCGAGGACGTAGAACACGCGCAGCACTGCGACACCGGTGCTCCTGGCGCCGTGCTCGCGGCCGCCCGGGACGAAGACGTTGGACCCGGATCGGATCGGGTGATCGATGCCCTCGAGGGTGACCATGTCCTCTCCGGAGAGGACGTAGCAGGTCTCAGCCTGGTCGTGACGGTGCAGGGTGAGGAACCCGCCCGCAGGCAGCTCGGCCACACCGGTGACCAGGGTGTCACTGGGCGTCGCGTCGGCGGAGAACAGGGTGCGCCAGGTGAGGAGTCCCCGCTCGTCGTGCCAGCCCTCGTCGGGGCGGTCGTCGTCCCGGAGCACCAGGAGTCGTTGACTGCGGCAGTGTCAATGGCCATGACCTCAGTACACGCCCGGGATCTTCGGCCTATCCTTCAACTGCCCGCGAAGTTTCCCCGAAATCTTCGGGCAGTGTCCAGGAGCGGCCCGGGAATCGTCTT
This sequence comes from Kocuria sp. NPDC057446, assembly GCF_042802875.1. NCBI lineage: Bacteria > Bacillati > Actinomycetota > Actinomycetes > Micrococcales > Micrococcaceae > Kocuria > Kocuria sp. NPDC057446. The sequence continues at coordinate 4,921 of NZ_JBHVDI010000081.1, forward strand.
CCATCGACTGGTAAGGCCGGATCGGCCGCGGCGTCCTCCCCCACGCTCACCACTGGTTCCTCGCCCGCCTGGGGTCGGTGCTCACCGGCAGCAGCGGCTTCCGGCCACGCAGTCGCCGGCGCAGGGCGACCCGGGAGTGCCCGGCGGTGCACAGCCGGGAACCGGCGTAAGACACCCCACCGCACGCCCGGAGGGCCACGGCCACCCACACGCACACCGACCGCTCCAGCACCCACAGCGGAGCCCACAGCACCGTGTCGGCCGGAAAAACTCGGGTGCCGCCGGCCCGGCGTCGACCGAACTCGGCCACCCCACACACGGCGAGGACCCCTGCCACCAAACCACCCGGGCGCCGCGCACCCCGGCACATCAGGGGCAGCAGGGACAGCTCGGCGAGCAGACGAGAAGGTTGGGCGAAATCGTCGAAGGCCTGGCGGACGCGCTGGTCGCAGAAGTGGGACACGGTGGGCGGCACCCGGCCCACGAGCACGTCCAGGGCCACCTTTTCCCGCCCACCGGCCGCGCGCACGGTACGGACGAGTTCGAGGTTCTCGAACAGGACGTCACCGTCGTAGCCGCCGGCGGCGAGCAGGGCCGATCGGCGCACCCCGAGGGTGCCGGGCCAGTCCCCACCCAGGGCCCGGTTGAGCAGGACACGCCCGGAGTCCCACCGGGCCTGCCAGGGCAGCTGCAAGTAGTAGTTCTGCGGGCGGACTACCTCGGCCTCCCCCAGGAGCTCCACGATCCGCTCCAGGGTGGCCCGGGTGTGGCGCACGTCGTCGTCGGCCACCACGATCCGCTCCTCGGCCGCACGGCGCACCCCGGTCATCACCCCCGCCACCTTGCCATTGGCGCCCGGCCACGGCTGTGGTCGAACGTGCTCGACCGCCTCGGGAAGCGCGCGACGATGGGCGGCGAACAGCTCCTCAGTGGAGCCGTCGACGACCGTGACGGGCAACCACGTCACGACCTCGGCCAGGTAGCGGGCGAGCCCGTCCAGGTCGGCGTCATCGGTCCACTTCAGCGGCAGGACGTAGCGGGCGTCGGCCAGAGAGCCGGAAACGGAGGGGTCCGTGACGGGGCGTCCAGGAGTTGCCTCGACCAAGGCTTCGTCACGGCGGCCGGACTCGGTCTTCACGAGCACTGTGTGGTCCACAGGATCATCCTTCATCGACAGCTGCGCACTGCGGGCCAGCTGCTCGACCACCCTTCACCCTAGTCACACGCATCCCCGGCAGGCCAAGCATTTTGCGGAAAATGGCTCCTACGACCACCCGAGGCACCTTCCCGAGGCGACGGCCGACAGCGCCCCGAGAACCGCACGGCGACATGGCTTCACCACGGACGTTCTCAGCCCGGTCGCTGATGCCCCACGACAGGAAGTCAGTGGCCCGTCGGGCGGGTGGAAGGGTCCTCACCCCGGCGCATCACCGGCAGGTGCTCGACCCGGTGGGCGAGTCCGGCCAGCCCCGCGCTCACCCGGCGCAGCCCGGGACCCACCCGCTCCGGGCCACGGAGTACCGCACCGTCCACGAGGTCCCGGACCCGGTCGAGCACCGACAGCGGAACGGCCGCCACCACGTTGCCCGGCGGGCGCCGGGCCACCACCGGGTGGGCGCGGGTGGGCGCGGTGCGCCGGACCACCTCCCAGGCCAACCCGAGTCCGCGCAGCCGTGCCCGGCTCAGGATCGCCTGCAGCCGCGGGAGCAGGACGTCCTCCTCATCGCGCACGTCCTCCCGCAGCACCTCCACCAGCCGGGCCAGCACCGGCTCCCGTGCCGGGTCGTCCGCCTCCAGGGCTTCCAGGGCGGTGACGAGCTCGTTGACTTCCTGGTGCTCACGCTCCACTTCCAGCGTCAGCTCGTGACCGTCCGGCAGGACCCGGCGCATCATCGGCCACAGCACGGACTCCTCGGCGAAGGCATGCGGGAACACCAGCCGATAGATCCGCAACAGCACCTGGCCCTGAGCCGCACCGGTCGTGCCGGCGAGGTCCTCCAGCAGATCCTCCAATTTGACGTGGTCCCGTCTCTGCCGGGTCAGCACGCTCAACCGTCCCCCGAGCTCGTCAACCTTCTGTTCAGCGATGGATCTCATCATGCCGACCTTTCCGGAAGAGCCCGTTCCAGGGCGACCTCATCAGGACAGTCGTGCTCCTATGGGCGGACGCACGACGCCGAACACGTCGCACCATGGTGGCGTTCCTGCCCACGACCGCCCCCTCCACGACATAGTAAGTGTACTTAGGCAGATGTCCCCGCCCAGTTATTAACGGCCGTCCGTGCTTCTAGCCCTGTCCACATAGGAACCCCTACCGCAGCACGGCCCGCCGCTAACCGGCCATATGTAAAGCCCTTGGTTCAACGGCCCAGGCTCAACTTGCTTTCGCGGTGTGCGGCGGTGGTGCGGTACTGCCGCGGCGTCAGCCCGTAGACCTCGTGGAAGATGCGGGAGAAGTTGGAAGGGTTGATGAGGCCCCATCGGGCGGCGATACCGGAGATCGTCCAGTCGCGGTACTGGGGATCAGCCAGATCGCGACGGCAACGCTCCAGGCGGCGCGCTCGGATCCACTCGTTGACGGTAGTGCCTTCAGCCTCGAACAGTTTGTGCAGGTAGCGCACGGAGATGTGCTGGGCCTCAGCCAGCTTCGCCGGCCCGAGTTCGGAGTCGCTCAGATGGTCTTCGGCGCAGGACTGCACCTGGGCGAGCAGCGACGCGGCACGGGAGGTCTCCAGGGACGGTCGGTGCTCTTCGAGGGTCTCGGTGAAACAGGCGGAGAGAACATCGAGCACAGCATCGTCCAGGAATGGACCGACCCGCCCGGGGCCGATGAGGGTCTTGCGGCCCAGGCCGGCGAGGAAGGGGGCGGCTAGTGCTCCGGCTCCCTCGCGGCCGGCGATGCGGCGGGCGGTGACATGGCGCATGGCGTCGGCAGTGACCCGCAACAGGGGGCGAGGAAACATGGCCACCAGGACGCGGAAGTCCTCGTCGTAGACGAGCTCGAAGGGGCGCGTGGTGTCGTAGACCGTGAGGTCTCCAGGGGTAAGCAGGGCCTCTCGGCCGTCCTGGCGCACGATGCCTGTGCCGGCCACCTGGAGGCTGACTTTGTAGAAATCGTGGTCACCGGCGTCGATCGACCCTCGAGTGCGCAGGACACGATGGGGCATGGCGGCGACCTCTGAGAGGACGACGGCCCCTAGCGTGGCCGTGGCCATGCTGGCCTGAAACTCCGTGGCGCCATGCGCATCGACCTGCAGGGGACCGAACTCACCGGTGACTGCGCTTTGGAAAGTACGTGAAGAGCCGAAGTTCTCAGCCCGTGGAGCCGGTATCAGCTCAGTCATAGCGCTCCTCGTGCCGGCGCCGGAACGTTCAAGGGCGCTCCGTGCGCCAGGTACCTAATTCAACCATCGGCCACCCATGATCAGCCACCCCTGTGTGACCGTCAACACAGACTGTGCACTGGGTGACACATGTAGTTCCTCCAGGGGCAAGACCACTCGGCCTTTGAGGCGAATACTCAATGGCAATCCATCGTGGACCGCTTCACCCCGCCAGTTGGCGCCGGCTCCGGCGCCGGCGCGCCACCACTTCCGACTGACCAGGGGATTCATCATGTCTTCACCGGCCGCATCCGGCACCAACGCCGAGGCCCATCTTGTGCCGGATCAACACTCTGGCTCCGAGCTGCACGCCCGCCTTTCCTGGAAGGACGCCTTCGCGATGGCCATGGCCGTCTCCGGCGGCCTCTACGTCTCCTTCGGCGCCACCGTGGCGGTGGTCGGAGGCCTCTCGGCCATGGCGCTGTGGGCCTTCGCGGCGCTGATCGGCTGGGTGCAGAACAGCCTGTTCGCCGAGATGGCCTCGATCTTCCCGGACAAGCCCGGCGGGGTGCCGATCTACGCCCACGAGGCCTGGCGGGAACGCTTCGCCCCGGCCGGGGCCCTGGCCACCTTCGGCTACTGGTTCGGCTGGTCGGCGGTGATCTCCATCGTGAGCATCACCGCCGGGGCCATCATCGCCGCCCGCTGGTTGCCCGAGGCCACCTGGGCGCTGAACCTGGGGGTCGCCCAGGTGGGGCCGGCCCAGCTGATCGGTATCGTGCTGATCCTGCTCATCATGGTGCCCAACCTCTTCGGCGCCCAGCCGGCCGCTTGGGTGAACAAGGTGATCGGGGTGCTGCTGCTGGCCTCCTTCGCCGTGTTCATCGCCGCCCCTCTCGTCTCGGGGCAGTGGCAGGCCCCGAACCTCACCTGGGGCCTGGGCGATCTGGCCACCGACCCCTGGGCCACGATCCAGCTGGCCCTGGTCTGGCTGTATCTGATCGGCTGGACCGCCTACGGCACCGAGATGTGCGCGGCCTTCATGCCCGAGTACCGGTCGAAGAAGGACGGCAAGAAGGCGCTGTTCACCTCCGGTGCCTACACCTTCGGGATCTTCCTGCTCGTGCCCTTCGGCGTCGGCGGGCTCGTCACCCAGCAGGAGGCCGCGGCGGATCCGGCCGGGATGTTCGTCACCGCCTTCACCCGCGTGCTTCCCGCCGGGCCCCTGGCCGACGTGATGCTCCTGGCCATCCTGGCCGCCCTGCTCATGGGCGTGAACGCCTCCATGGCCGACGGCTCCCGCGCCCTCTACGGGGCCGCCCTGGACGGACTGGCCCCGAGACAGCTCGAGAAGACCAACCGCCACGGCGTCCCGGCCCGGGCGATCTACGCCGCGGTGGTGATGAACATCGTGCTCGTCGTCCTCATCTCCAACCCGATCTCCATCCTGGTCGCGGCCAACCTGGGCTACCTGTTGGCGATCCTGCTGGCCCTGGCCGGCTTCCTCGTCCTGCGCCTCGACCACCCCGAGTACGACCGGCCCTTCCGGGTGGGCCGCTACGCGGTGCCCCTGGCGGCGGTCCTGGTCGTCTACACCGCAATCGTGCTCGTCGTCGGAGCACTGTCCAGTGAACTCACCGGCTACGGCGGGCCGAAAGAACTGGCCATCGGCGTCGGCATCCTCGCCCTGTCGCTGGTGCTCTACGTCTACCGCCGCCGCGTCCAGGAACGCCTTCCACTGCTGCGCGACCCCCGACCCACCTCGTCGGCCGTTGCGGTTGCTGACCACCGCTGACCCGAACCCTTCTGTCCGTCTCCATCGACACCCGCACTGAAAGGAACCACCACCATGTCCGAGGTCCTCTCCGCCGTTTTCCACGCCGACACCGCCACCACCGCTCCCGAACCCTTCGAGGTCGGCACCGTCCGCTGGCTGCGCAAACCCGGCCAGGGCGGACGCGAGGCCCTGTCGGCCGGGATCTGGGAGATCACTCCCGAGCAGGCCCCCGAGGCCTTCGACCTGCCCATCCACCAGGACGAGAGCATCTACATCGTCTCCGGCCACCTGCGCATCGCCGTCCAGGGCGGGGACACCTTCGATCTCACTGCCGGGTCCATGGCTTCCTTCACCGAAGGCGCGATGACCCGCTGGCAGGTCCTAGAACCCACCGTCGAGTTCTTCGTCTACAGCTGAGCCGGCGGCGCGCTACGTGCGTGCCGCACCGACTGCAGTCCCATTCTTGATCCCCTCCGAAGGAGTTCTTTCCATGACCACCGACAATTCGTTCCAGGACTACGTTCCCGTCGACGAGTGGCCCTCCGTGTCCACCATGCTCGACGGCTTCGGGGACCAGACCCTCCCGGCGTCCCCGGCCCTGACCGGCACCAGCGTCTCCTTTCAGGGCGAGGACGGCCGGACCTTCACGATGGTTTTCGGCGACTCCTCCTCCCTGACGTGGACCATCAGCGCCGAGGACAACGAGGAGAGCGTGGAGGCTAGCTACAAGGCCATCGAAGCCCGTCCGGGGATCTTCATCATCGATTTCGTGCACGGTGCGGGCCGGCAGATGCGCGATGTCACCGTGGTCCTGAACCAGAACAGCGGAGCAGCCACCGTTGCCGTCTCCGCACTTCACGAGACGGACGGCGCCGTCAAGGGCAGCACCGAGTTCACCCACGCCCGCCTCGAGGGCACCGAGGCGGCCTTCCACCAGCGTTCCGCCGGGCTGGTGGGCAAGCGGATCTACTACCGCTACAGCGATGTGGAGGCCTACGAGCACATCTACCTCACCCCGGGCACGTTCGTGTGGCACTGCCTGCGCGGTGGGGAGAAGGGACTGGCCGACGTCGACCGGACCCTGGCCTTCGAGGTGGCTGAGGACCTCTATCTCTTCTTCTGGACCGAGCGCGTCATGACCGTGGAGTCGGTGCTGTTGGTGGATCTGCGGGAACAGCGTTCGATCGGGCGGATGTTCGGCTGGGACGACACCACCGACGAACCGCTGGTGCTGCCCTTCAACTCCCGACTCACCGTCATGAACACCACCGAATACCCCCAGGACCACGCCAAGCACTGAACACCCGTTCATCGAGCACATCGCCACATCCTCCCTGGGACCGACAAGGTCGGCCCCGGGGAGCACGCCGAGGAGGCAGACATGATCACACCGGCCCATGAGCCGCCCCGGGTGGCACTGGTCACCGGCGCGGGCAGCGGTATCGGCGCTGCCGCCGCTGAAGCGCTCAGCTCTGCCGGGTGGCAGGTGGTCATCTGCGGGCGGCGGGCCGAGGCGCTGGAAGCGGTAGCCGCAGCGACCGGGGCCGTGCCGCTGATCGCCGACGTGACCGCACCGGAAGTGCCACGTCGCCTCGTCGAGCAGACGGTCGAGCGGTTCGGACACCTGGATGGACTAGTGCTCAACGCCGGAATTGTCCGCCCCGGAACCACCGGAGAGCTCACCGACGAGGACTGGCAGGCTCAGCTGGACACCAACCTCACCGCCCCATTCGCCCTGACCCGGGCGGCGCTGCCGCACTTGATCGAGCGCTCCGGTGCCGTGGTGGGCGTGGCCTCCGTGAGCGCACTGCGCGCCAGCGGGGGGACCGTCGGCTACAACGTCACCAAGGCCGGGCTGAGCATGCTCATGCAGTCAGTGGCGGTGGACCATGGGCCCGCCGGCGTGCGCGCCAATGTGGTCTGCCCAGGGTGGACCCGCACCGAGATGGCCGACGAGGAGATGGCCGAGCTCGGCAAAGAGCGGGGGTTGGACGTGGAGAAGTCCTACGGCCTGGCCACCGCCGTGCTACCCACCCCGAGGCCGGCCGACTCCGCAGAGATCGCCTCGGTCATCACTTGGCTGCTCTCCCCTGGCGCGTCCTACATCAACGGCGCAGTCATTCCCGTTGACGGTGGGCTGACCGCCGTCGACGTCGGCGGACTGTGTTTCGACCCCCGGGTCTCGATCGCCGCCTCCGCACACGGCGCCGACTCCCTCGGACGATAGGAAACCGCTCATGGACCTCCAACTGACCGGACGCGCAGCCATGGTCACCGGCGGCGGATCGGGCATCGGCCTGGCCTGCACCACCGCCCTCCTCACCGAAGGCGCCCGAGTCGTGGTGGTGGACAAGAACCCCGCCGCAGCGGAAACCGTGGAGAACCTGCGGTCCCAGGGCCACCGGGTCGACTTCGTGCCGGCCGACGTGGCCGAGGAGGCAGATGTGCAGCGCGCCGTGCGCGCTGCCCTCGACCTCCACGGCCGCCTCGACACCGTCATCGGGTGCGCCGGCATCTCCGGGCCGGTGGGCACCCCAGCCGCCGAGGTGAGCGTCGAGGACTGGGACCGGGTGATGGCCGTGAACGTGCGAGGCAACTTCCTGCTCGCCAAACATGCCATCCCCGCGATGTCCGGCAGCGAAGTCGCCACCATCGTGCTCCTGGCCTCGGACGCAGCACTGGTGGCCTTCGAGGGCATGACCCCCTACAGCGCCTCCAAAGGCGCGGTGCTCATGCTCACCAAGTCGCTGTCGGTGGACCACCCCTCCGTGCGCGTGAACTGCCTGTGCCCCGGAGTCGTGGACACGCCCATGTCCCGCACCGACCTTTGCCGACCCGACGGCTTCGAAGGCTCCGGGCTGCCGGTCATGCGCCCGGAGCAGCTCGCCCAGCACGCGGCCTTCCTCGCCTCCCCTGTCAGCGCGCCGATCAACGGAACATCGATCGTCTCCGACTTCGGGTACCTCGCCCGCTCGGCCGTTCCCCCCCTGGATTTCACCGACGGACACTCCCCCACCCGAGACCGGATCGGGTAGCGCCCGTGAACAGCGTGCAGCCCACGGTCCGCCCAGGGCACGCCACCCACCCACGACGAGGCCAGTAGCCCTTGTCTGCACCGTCAAGCACCAGCACCCACCGTCCCACCACATGAAAGAGACCACCATGACAGAGACCACCAATGACGTCATCGTCATCGGCGCCGGTTTCGCCGGTCTGACCGCCGCCCGGGAACTGTCCCAACGCGGCCACCAGGTGACCGTGCTCGAGGCCAAGGACCGCATCGGCGGGCGCACCTGGCTCGAGGACCGGATGGGCCGGCCCCTGGAGCTCGGTGGGACCTGGGTGCACTGGATCCAGCCCTTCGTGTGGGCCGAGATGGGTCGCTACGGCATCAAACCTGTCGCCGGGCCCGAGTTCACCACCGGCTACCGCCGCATCGACGGGCAGATCGTCAAGGGCGGCGCCGAGGAGATCCTCGAGCTGATGGACGAGGCCAACACCGCCCTGCTGGCCCGCTCCCGGGAAATCTTCCCGCTGCCCTGGGAGCCGCTGCACAACCCGGCCTGCACCGAGATCGACCACATCACCCTCGCCCAGGCCATCGACGACCTGAACCTGGACCCGCAGGTCCGGGAACTGGTGCGGTCGTTCTGGGCGCTGAACTTCAACGGCCGCCTCGACGAGGCCGCCTACACCCAGGCGCTGCGCTGGGCGGCGATCTCCAACGGGGACTGGAAGCTGATGTTCGAAGCCTGCGCCACCTACAAGATCGCCGGCGGAACGAGAACGCTGATCGAGGCGATCCGCGCCGACACCGAGGTCGACCTGCACCTGAACACCCCGGTCACCGCCGTGGACCAGGCCGAGGGCACTGCGACCGTCATCACCGCCGACGGGACCCGGTTCACCGCCTCCGCCGTCGTCGTGACCTTGCCCCTGGGCGCCCTGGGCTCCGTGGAGTTCACCCCAGCCCTGTCCGCGCCCAAGGTCAAGGCCGCCCAGCGGGGCCAGGCCGGGCGGGGCGCGAAGCTGTGGCTCAAGGTGGCCGGGCGGCAGGAGCGGTTCGTGGCCTTCGCCTCCGCCGAATCGCCGTTGAACTTCGTCCAGGCCGAGTGCTTCGACGCCGATACCACCACCCTGGTCGCGTTCGGCCCCGACGGCACTGCGGTGCCCATCGACGACGTCGCCGCCGCCCAGGCCATGCTCGATCAACTGGTGCCCGGGCTGGAGGTCTTGGAGGTCACCGGCCACAACTGGGTCGACGACGAATACGCCGGGGAGACCTGGCCCATGCACTACGCCGGGCACCTCACCGAGTGCTTCGAGGACCTCCAGCGCCCCGACGGACGGGTTTTCCTCGCCGGGGCCGACTACGCCACCGGCTGGGGCGGATTCATCGACGGCGCCATCGAGAGCGGCCTGACCGCAGCCCGCCGCATCCAGGAACTCCTGACCCAGTCCCGCCCCGCGGAGGCCCAGCTCAGCGCCTGAGTTTCCGCCCCACAGACCGCCGGGGCAGGTTCGCGATCGCCGTCCGGCCTGCCCCGGCCCTTCAACCGCACATCATCGGCCCGATGCACCTACGGCCACCGCAATAGCCGGAGCCTTCGCGGTCCGCGATGTGCTCTATTACCCATGAGGAGACATACCATGACTGCCGAGACCTCTGCCCCGTCCACCTTCTCGAGTGCGGCCGATCTGCTGGCCGTGATTCAGCCCGTCGAGGGCGGGCGCACCCTGCTCGATCCGGCCACCGGGGAGGTCGTGGGTCGGGCCCCCAAGCACACCCTGGCGGATCTGGAGACGGCCGTGTCCACCGCCCGGGCGGCCCAGCCGGGCTGGGCTGCTCGTGGCCACGCCGAACGATCTGGGCTGCTGGTCGCCGCCGCCGACGCGGTCGAGGCCAACGCCGAGGCCCTGGCGGAGCTGCTCTCGCGGGAGCAGGGCAAACCGCTCAACGGCCCCAACGCCCGCTTCGAGGTCGCCTCCTGCGCGGCCTGGCTGCGCGCCACGGCCGCCCTGGAGCTGCAGCCCGAAACCCTCGTCGATGAGGAGGGCACGAAGGCGGAGCTGCACTACCGACCCCTGGGCGTGGTCGGGGCGATCGGGCCGTGGAACTGGCCGATGATGATCCACACCTGGCAGATCGCCCCGTCGCTGCGGATGGGCAACACCGTGGTCGTCAAGCCCTCCGGTTACACCCCGTTGTCGGTGCTAGCCCTGGTGGAGGTCCTCAACCAGGTGCTCCCGGCCGACGTGCTCCAGGTGGTCACCGGCGACCGCGAGATCGGCGAGGCCCTGGTCGCCCACCCGGGAGTGGACAAGATCATGTTCACCGGCTCCACCCCGGCCGGGAAAGCGATCATCCGCTCCTCCGCCGACAACGTGAAGCGCCTGACCATGGAACTCGGCGGCAACGACGCCGGGATCGTGCTGCCCGACGTGGATCCGGCCGCCATCGCCGAGGACCTGTTCTGGGGAGCGTTCCTCAACACCGGCCAGACCTGCGCGGCGCTGAAGCGTCTCTACGTCCACGAAGACGTCTACGACGCCGTCTGCGAGGCCCTCACCGAGGTCGCCTCCCAGATGCCGATGGGCGTGGGCCTGGAGGAGACCAACGTGCTGGGCCCGCTGCAGAACCAGGCCCAGTACGACATCGTCGCCGACCTCGTGGAGAAGGCCAAGGCCGGCGGCGGACGGGTGCTGCTCGGCGGGGAGCCCGAGACCGGCAAACCCGGGTACTTCTACCCCACCACCCTGGTGGCCGATCTGGACAACGACAACCCGCTGGTGGCCGAGGAGCAGTTCGGCCCGGCCCTGCCCATCATCAAGTACACCGACCTCGACGAGGTGATCGGCATGGCCAACGCCCTGGAAGTGGGCCTGGGCGCTTCCGTGTGGTCCGCCGACCCCGCCAGGGCGCGAGAGGTCGCCGCCCGCATCCAGGCCGGCACGGTATGGATCAACAAGCACGGCGCCGTGGACCCCCGCATCCCCTTCGGCGGAGCCAAGCAATCCGGCTACGGCCTGGAGTTCGGCGTCGAAGGCCTCAAGCACCTCGGCGCCCCCCAGATCATCAACGGCTAAGCAGCCCACCCTCACCACCACAGGCGGCGCCGGCACCCCACACGGGGCGCCGGCGCCGCC
>NZ_JBHVDI010000082.1:0-16085 GCF_042802875.1 Kocuria sp. NPDC057446
GCCGGAGGGACTCCGGCGGCGCCGACCGCGCGAGGTGGACCGGGGCTCAGCCGCCGAGCAGCACCGCGCGGACCAGGTCGAAGAACATGCCGAGGATGGCCGTGAAGTTGGGGTTGAAGAACGCGTCGAACTCGCCGATCAGTCGGATCATGACAGTTCCTTCCGGGGGATGGCAGGGGTGCCCGGGCCGGGCGGGGGCCGGCCCGGATCCCAATCTAGCCCGGTCATTCCCTTCTGCACATGGTCTTTCGGCCAGCTCGCACCGGGCCGGTCCCGGGAAGGGCTGGGCCAGGGATCGGTCAGGGGTCGCGGGTGCCGGACGAGGCTCGGCGAGCGCCCTCGTCCGCCGGGCCCCCGTCCGCGCCGGGGGTGAGCCCCCCGCCCACCCGGGCCTCGTGGGCCGCGGCCTCCGCGCCGCTGATCGCCTCGCCGCGGGCCACCATGCCGGCGGTGTCCGACAGGGGGATCTGCTTGAGGAACACCGCCAGGAGGAAGGCCAGCAGCATGAAGGGGATGAGGTACCAGAACACCGGGGCGAGGGAGTCGGCGTAGGCGGTGACGACGCCCTCGCGCACGGGGTCGGGCAGCTGCGCCAGGGTCTGCGGGTCGAGGGTCGCGGTCGCCTCCCCGGCCTGGGCGGGCGAGGCGCCGGCGCCGGTGAAGACGGCGGTGAGCCGCTCGGCGAGGTTGTTGGTGAAGATCGCCCCGAAGATCGCCACGCCGAGGGCCGCACCGACCTCGCGGAAGTAGTTGTTGGTGCTCGTGGCCGTGCCCACCTGGGACGGGTCCACGGCGTTCTGCACCACGAGCACGATGACCTGCATGATCAGGCCGAGGCCGGCGCCGAACCCGAGGAGGTAGACGCAGATCAGCCAGATCGGGGTGTCGGCCGCGAGCGTGGTCATGGCGAGCATGGCCGCGGCGGTGACGAGCGTCCCGGCCGGCGGATAGCCCTTGTACCGGCCCGTGCGGGAGATCCGCAGACCGGACCAGATCGACGTGCCCATCAGCCCGACCATCATGGGGACCATGAGCAGCCCGGACTCCGCCGCGGAGGTCCCGGAGGACATCTGCAGGAACGTGGGCACGAACGCGATGGCGGCGAACATCCCGAGCCCCAGCGTGAGACCGATGGCGGTGGCGTTGACGAACACCGGGTTGCGGAACAGGCCCAGGGGGATGATCGGGTCCTCGGCCCGGGTCTCGTTCCACACGAACAGCGCCGTGGCCACGACCATGCCGCCGGCCCAGGCCCAGGTGCCCGCCGCGCCCCAGCCGTGCTCGGCGCTGCCGCCGAACTCCGTGAAGAGGATGAGGCAGGTGGTCGCCGCGGACAGCAGCAGGACGCCGGCGACGTCGATCCGGCGGGTGGCGCGCTTGTGCGGGAGCGTGAGGGTGAACCACGCGACGGCGAGGGCGGCGATGCCGATGGGGACGTTGATGTAGAAGGCCCACTGCCAGGTGAGGTGGTCCACGAAGTAGCCGCCGAGCAGCGGCCCCGCCACGGCCGAGAGCCCGAAGATGCCGCCCAGGGGCCCCATGTACTTGCCGCGCTCGGAGGCCGGGACGATGTCCGCGATGATCGCCTGGGACAGGATCATCAGTCCTCCGCCGCCGAGGCCCTGCATCGCCCGGAAGGTCACGAACTGCCAGAACCCGGTGGCCACGGCGCAGCCCACCGAGGCCAGCGTGAACAGCGCGATGGCGATCAGGAACAGGTTGCGCCGGCCGAGGACGTCGCCGAACTTGCCGTAGACGGGCATCACGACGGTCGTGGCCAGGAGATAGGCCGTGGTGATCCAGGCCTGGTGCTCCACGCCGCCCAGTTCGCCGACGATGGTCGGCATGGCGGTGGAGACGATGGTCTGGTCGAGGCTGGCGAGCATCATCCCGGCGATGAGGGCGGAGAAGATGATCCAGATGCGCTTCTGGGTCAGCACCAGCAGCGGGGCGTCCTGCGCGGCCGCGGGCGGGGTGGTGGTCATGGGCTTCCTTCGGTGTCCGAGGACGGGGCGGCGGTGCCCGGCCCGGCGTGCGGGGGAGGGTTCGGGGTCGCCTCCGGAGTGGTCCCCGGGTCGGTGGCGGCGGGGCGGAGCAGCACCCCCGCGAGGTGGACGTTGCGCGCCAGCCGCTCCGCGAACTCCGCCAGGGGCGGGGAACCGTCCGGATCGGCGCCGGCCGGCCGGCTCTCGAGGAGCTCGTGCACGGTGTGCCCCGCGAGGTGGGCGACGACGGCGGCGGCCACGCCGGGAAACGGATCCCCGTCCGCGCAGCCCTGCCGGTGGGCGATGAGCTGCGTCAGGTCGGCCAGCCGGCGGTCCATGGTCTCGGTGAGCCGTTGGAGCAGCGCCGGTTCGCGGCGCAGCACGTCCAGCAGCAGCGTCCGGTCCTGGGGGCCCTCCATCACGGCGAAGGAGCGCACGACCAGCTCCTGCAGGGCCGTCAGCAGCGGGGGCCCGTCCGGCGCCGAGCCGCCGGCCACGAACTCCGCGCCGAAGGCCTCGAGCGGGTCCCGGGCCGGGGTGCCCAGCACGGCGTCGTCCTTGGAGGCGAAGTAGTTGAAGAAGCTCCGGCGGGAGATCCCGACGTCCGCGCAGAGCTCCTCCACGGTGAAGCCGGCGAGTCCGCGCTCGGCGGTCAGCCGGCGGGCACCGGCGACGAGGGCGCCCCGGGTCCGCCGCATGCGCTGTTCGCGCGGGCCGTCCGTCATCGGAGAGTCCTGGGATCGACGTGATATTGCACTGAAGTCAGTATAGTGCAATTTCGCCGGGACGCCGCCCGAGCAGCCTCCGGGCACCCGCCCGTACGCTGGACCCCGTCGGCGCACGACCGGAGGAGACCCGCCATGACACCAGCCACGACACCCGCCGATCAGCCGCCACCGGACACCCGCCCGCGGCTGATCGGGCTGCACGGGCGCAAGCAGTCGGGCAAGGACACCTGCGGGGACCGCCTGGTGAGCAGGCACGGCTACGCCCGGGTGGCCTTCGCGGATCCGCTGCGGCTCTTCCTCACCGAGCTGGACCCCCTCGTCGGCGTCCGGGACGGCAGGCCCCTGCGGCTGGCCACGGTGCTGGCGGAGGCCGGCGGGGACTGGGGCCTGCTCAAGGACGAGGCACGCGATCCCGTCCACCGTGAGATCCGGACCCTGCTGCAGAAGGTCGGCAACGAGGCGGGCAAGGCGGTCTTCGGGGAGACGGTGTGGGCGGACCGCGGACTGGAGACGGCCCGGCGGCTGGGCGGGCCGGTGGTGTTCACGGACGTGCGCTTCGACGTCGAGGCCCAGGCCATCACCGCCGCCGGGGGGCGGGTGGTGCACGTGGTCCGTCCCGGGGCGACCGCCGCCGAGGACCCGCACCCCTCCGAGGCCGGCGTCGACCCGCGCTGGATCACCGCCGTGCTCGTCAACGACGGGACCGTCGAGCAGCTCTGGGCGAAGGTCGACGCCCTGGTGCTCAGCCGGCCGGACGCCCCGGGGTGATGCCCACGAGCTCGGCGCTGCGCCGCCACAGGGCGTCCCCGAGCGCGTCGTCGGCCGCGCGGGACGGGGCACGGGCCGGCTTCTTCTTCTCGTAGTAGCCCCCGGAGCGCCAGTCGCTGCCGGCGCTGCTCCCGGCCAGCCACACCAGGGTCTCCGCGCCCTGCTCCGGAGTGATCATCAGCCGCCGCCCCAGGCGCGTGCGGTAGAGCAGACCCAGGGCGGTGGTGCTGCCGGAGGCGAAGTTCGTCGCCACACCGCCGGGATGGAAGGCCGCGGCCGCGAGGCCCTGCGCCCCGTACCGACGGTCGAGACCGCGCGTGAACAGGATGTTGGCGAGCTTCGTGTCCGCGTAGGCCCGCTGGGGGGACCAGCGCCGGTCGTCGACGAGGGTCTCCGGCGAGAGCCGCCCGACGTGGGACGCGATGCTGGAGGTGGTGAGCACCGCGGCGCCCTCCGCCAGGAGCCCGTCGAGCAGCAGGTGCGTGAGCAGGAAGGGCGCCAGGTGGTTGACCTGCCAGGTGCGCTCGTGCCCGTCGGGCGTGAGCTCCCGGCGGTCGAAGATCCCCCCGGCGTTGTTGACCAGGACGTCGATCCGCGGGACGGCCTCCTGCAGGTCGTGGGCGAGCCGGCGCACGTCGTCGAGCCGGGCGAAGTCCGCGCTGAAGTGCAGGACCCCGAGCGGGCCGGCCACGGCCGCGGTCTTGCGCTCCGAGCGGCCGACGACGACGACGTCGTGGCCGCCCTCCGCCAGCGCCCGTGCCGCGGCCGCGCCGATGCCGTCGCTCGCCCCGGTGATCACCACCGTGCGCCGGCCACCTCGGCGCTCGCCGTGCCGCTCGGCCCCCGGCTCGGGGGACCGGTCGTCGTGCTGGTCGTCGTGCTGGTCGTCGTGCTGGTCGTCGTGCTGGTCGTCGTGCTGGTCGTCGTGCTGGTCGTCGTGCTGGTCCATGGTGTCCTCCTCGGTGGTGCCGGAATCCCGGCCAGCATAGCCACGCCGCCCGGGCCCACCACCGGGCCCACCATCGGACGCCCCACCGACCCCGCCGGACCCTCCGCCGGGTTCCTCCCGTCGGCCGCCCGACGGAACGAGCACGGAATAAGCACGGGGGCGGACTCGTTGCGGCACGCATGACGGACAAACCCCGGACCACCGCCGGACCCGTGCCCGGCACCATCGAGCTCCACGACCTCGGCACCGTCCACCGCCTGGGCTTCGGCGCCATGCGCATCGTCGGCGAGGGCGTCTGGGGCGAGCCCGCCGACCGGGCCAACGCCCTGCGCGTGGTGCGCCGCGCCGTCGAGCTCGGCGTGGACTTCATCGACACCGCCGACGCCTACGGCCCCGACGTCAGCGAGCAGATCATCGCCGAGGCCCTCCACCCCTATCCCGAAGGCCTGCGCATCGCCACCAAGGTCGGCTTCGCCCGCACCGGGCCCCGGAAGTGGATCCCGCTGGGCCGGCCCGAGTACCTCCGCCAGCAGACGGAGCTGAGCCTGCGCAAGCTCCGCGTCGAGACCCTCGACCTGCTCCAGCTCCACCGCGTGGACCCGGCCGTCCCGGCCGAGGAGCAGTTCGGCGTCCTGCGCGAGCTCCAGCAGGAGGGCAAGGTCAGGGCCCTGGGCCTGTCGGAGGTCACGGTCGAGCAGCTCGAGACCGCCGGACGGCACTTCACGGTCGCCACGGTCCAGAACCGCTACAACCTCACCGACCGCACCTCCCAGGACGTCCTGGACCACGCCACGGCCCACGGCATCGGCTTCATCCCCTGGGCGCCGATCGCCGCGGGGGAGCTGGCCCGCCCGGGCGGACCCGTCGACCGGGCCGCCCAGCGGCTCGGCGCCACCACCGCCCAGGTCGCCCTGGCCTGGCTGCTCCGGCACTCCCCGGCGCTCATGCCCATCCCCGGCACCGCCTCCCTCGAGCACCTGGAGGAGAACATGGGCGCCGCCGCCCTCCAGCTCGACGACGCCAGCTACGCGGAACTCACCGCCGCCGGCTGATCCGCCCCGCCCGGCGACCCGGACACATCCCACCCGGACGGACACCACACGCAGAGGAGCTGACCATCATGGCCCGTGTTCTGATGATCGTCTCGGCCGCCGACTCCCTCACCATGCGGGACGGCACCGAGCACCCCACCGGGTTCTGGGCGGAGGAGCTCGTCGTCGCCCACCGGGCGCTGCGCCGCGCCGGCCACACCGTCGACCTCGCCACCCCCGGCGGGCGCCGGCCCACCGTGGACGGGAGCAGCCTCGCCCCGGACGCGACCGGGGGCCCGGAGCGGGCCGACGAGTTCCGCGCCTACCTGCAGGAGATCGACGCGGAGCTCTCCGCCCCCGGGGTCCTGGCCGACGTCGACGCACACGACTACGACGCCGTGGTCCTGCCCGGCGGCCACGGCCCCATGGCCGACCTCGTCCACGACCCCTCGCTCGGCCGGATCCTCGCCACCGCGGACCGCACCGGGCGGCTCATCGCCCCGTTCTGCCACGGCCCCGCCGGCCTGCTCAGCGCCCAGGACGACGGGACCTTCCTGTTCGCGGGCCGAAGGCTGACCGCCTTCACCAACCAGGAGGAGCTCACCGGCGGCACCGGGGACAACACGCCCTGGTTCCTCGAGACCGTGCTGCGGGAGAAGGGAGCCGTCGTCGAGACCGGACCCGCCTGGGCCAGCCACGTCGTCCGCGACGCCAATCTGATCAGCGGCCAGAACCCCGGCTCGAGCCAGGCCGTCGCCGACGTCCTCCTGGAGGCGCTGGCCGACTGACCGGGACCGCACGGCGGACGGTGCGGTCCCCTGCCCGTGCCGGGGGCCGCCGGGTATGATCAGCACACTGATCGAGTGAGGAGACCCATGTTCACCCCCGACGTCGCCGACGGCATCCATCGCCTCACCCACGCCCACGTCAACTGCTACCTGCTCGAGGACGAGGACGGCGTCACCCTCGTGGACGCCGGTCTGCCGAGCATGTGGCCCATGCTGCTGGCCGCGCTCGAGGAGCGCGGGCGGCGCCCCGACGAGGTCCGGGCGCTGGTGCTCACGCACGCCCACTTCGACCACGTGGGCTTCGCCCGCCGCGCGCAGCAGGAGTGGCGGCTGCCCGTGCACGGACACCCGGACGACGCGCGGCTGGCCGCCCACCCGTACCGGTACCGGCCCGAGCGCAACCGCTTCCTGTACCCGTTCACGCACCCGCGGTCCCTGCCGCTGCTCGGGCGCATGGCGGCCGCCGGGGCCCTCGCGGTCAAGGGGATCCGGGATCTCCACCCGCTCGTGGCCGGTGCGGTCCTGCCGGTCCCGGGCCGTCCCGTGGTGGTGCACACCCCGGGCCACACGGACGGGCACTGCGTCCTCGACGTGCCCGGTCGGGGGACCGTGCTCAGCGGGGACGCCCTGGTGACGCTGGACCCCTACACCGGCCGGCGGGGTCCGCAGATCGTGGCCGCGGCCGCGACGAAGGACACCGCCGTGGCCCTCGACTCCCTGGACGCGGTGGCCGCGACCGGGACGCGCACCGTGCTGCCCGGCCACGGCGAGCGCTGGACGCAGGGCGCCGAGGCCGCGGCGCGCCACGCCCGCGCGGTGGGCGCCCACTGAGGAGCGCCGGCCGGACACGGTCGACGGGCGCGGGACCGGTCCCCGGGAGCATCCTCCCGGCCCCTGCCGCGCGGCCCGGGGCCGACCGGAGACCAGAAGCGTGCTGATGACAGGCCCCGGGGTGAGGGCTATCGTGGGCGGCGACCGACGACCCCGCACTCCCCGGAGGACCTCTCGTGAAGCAACTGACCGTCTCCGCCCCCGGCGGCCTGGACCGGCTCGAGCTCGTGGACGCGCCCGACCCCGGTGCGCCGGGGCCCGGGGAGATCCGCGTCCGCGTGCTCGCGAGCTCCCTGAACTACCACGACTACCTCGTGGTCTCCGGCGGGACGCGGACCGAGGACGGGCGCATCCCGATGGCCGACGGCGCCGGCGTGGTCGAGGCCGTGGGGGAGGGCGTGGGGGAGTTCGCGGCGGGCGACGCCGTGGTCTCCTGCTTCTTCCCCCTGTGGCAGGACGGACCGCCCGTGGACGGCGACTTCCGGCGGGTCCCCGGCGACGGCCTCGACGGCTACGGCCGCGAGGCGGTGGTCCGTCCCGCCACCTGGTTCACGCACGCGCCCGCCGGGTGGTCGCACGCCGAGGCCGCGACCATCACCACCGCCGGCGTGACCGCATGGCGCTCACTGGTGGTGGAGGGCGGTCTCCGGGCGGGGGACGTGGTCCTGGCCCTGGGGACCGGCGGCGTCTCGGTCTACGCCGTGCAGCTCGCCCGCGCCATGGGCGCCACCGTCGTGGTCACGTCCTCGTCGGACGAGAAGCTCGACCGCGTCCGGCAGCTCGGCGCGCACCACGTCATCAACTACCGCGAGACCCCCGAGTGGGGACGCGCCGTCCGGGAGCTCACGGGTGGGCGCGGCGCGGACCACGTGATCGAGGTCGGCGGGCCGGGCACGCTGGCGCAGTCCCTCCGGGCCGTCCGGGTCGGCGGCCACGTCTCCCTGATCGGCGTGCTCACCGGAACGGCCGGGGACGTCCCCACGGCCCTGCTCATGGCGCGCCAGGTGCGGCTCCAGGGACTGCTGGTGGGCAGCCGCCGGGACCAGGCCGACCTCGTGCGCGCCCTCGAGGCGACCGGGCTGCACCCGGTGATCGACCGGCGCCACCGGTTGGCCGACGCCGCGGACGCCTTCCGGGAGATGGAGTCGGCCCGCCACTTCGGCAAGATCGTGCTCGAGCACTGAGCCGGGCGCCCGGGATGCGCCCCGGTGCCCGGCACCGGGGCGCACGGCTCACCAGCCGGTGACCCACACCTGCCCGGTCGCCGGGGACCAGTTCACCTTGTACCCGTTGGAGAAGCGCTGGTAGACGGTGGTCCCGGAGCGGATCTCGTCGGTGACCGGGTAGCCGTAGCCGCGCTCGAAGCCGGCCGCCTTCCAGGCACGGCCGATGGCGCCGGTCTCGTTCACCGCCCGTGCGCCGTGGGCGCGCGTCCACAGCACCTTGGTCAGCACCCCGTCCCGGGAGAAGACCTGGTAGGAGGAGCCGTCGGCGAGCCGGCGCTCCTCCGTGGTCGGGAAGCCGTAGCCGTTCTCCCGTCCCGCGGCCACGAACTTCTGCCCGATGACCGTGGCGTTCTCGACCCGGTGGGCCCCCGTGGCGGGGCTCCAGTACAGGGTGGACTTGCGTCCGTTCAGCGAGAACTCCTGATAGACGCCGCCGGCGCGCAGCCCGCCGACCTCGGCCGTCACGGGCTGGCCGACGACCGGGGCGCCGCCCAGGGCGTGGTACTTCGCGCCGATGGCGCCGCCCACGCCGAAGCCCGCCGGGGGCTGGACCGGCGTCGGAGTCTCGGTGAGGGAGACCGGCGCCCCGTTCACCCGCGTCGAGGCGTCCGCGGGCGCGCCGCCGTTGGCGTACCCGTAGAGGTTGACGGTGGAGAGCACCTGCCAGGGCTGGCCCGTGTTCTCCAGCCGGCCGTCCGCGTAGGTGAGGCCGATGCCGATCACCTCGTGCCGGGGGTCCTTCAGCGCCTTGTCGTGGGCGGCCGAGGACTTCCACCACTTCACCAGCGCGCGCACGTCCCGGTGATGCTCCAGGGCGATGACCTCGTTGGCGCTCGTCCACGGTCCGGTCCGCGGGTCGGTCAGGAAGGCGGTGCTGTGGGAGAACTTCTCCTCGACCACCTGCCGGTCCGACTCCTTCTGCACCACCTGGGACAGGGTGGCCGAGTACTTGAGCGGTCTGAGGCCGAGGGACTCGCGGTAGCGGTTGATCTCGTCGAGGATGATCTGGGCGTCGGCCTGCCGGGTGGCCGCGTCCACCGCGACGATGTCCTGGGCGGCGGCCTGGGCCGCCGGGGCGGCCAGCAAGGAGGTGCCGGCCAGAGTGCTGACGCCGATGCCGGCGGAGAGGGCCAGAGCGGCCATGCGGCCGTGACGGCGCGCGGGAGCGCAGCGATGTTTCGCCATGGGTGCTTCTGCTTCCTGGTCTGTCTGCACGCACGGAAAATTGGGGGTTCCGCGCGGCGGGGGGCTATCGTCGTCCGGCCGGACGACGAGACAGATTGGGCTGGGGAAGGCGCCCAGGGAAATGCTAGGGAATTCCTATTGCACATAGGAAGTGTGTGAAATTGTTTCGTCTATCACGGAACAATAACGGCGACATCACGGAATGAACCGGAAGGCCCGCCGTCCCCTGGTTATGGTGGGCGGTTCCCACGTGCTCGAGAAGTCCGCCGCGGGGCGGTCCACGGAGCTGCCGGGGGCTGCCGGGCCGGGGCGCGACCGTTCGCTCCGCCGCGGGTTGCCTCCCGGCGCCCGCGCGGCGAACGGTGCGGGACGGGTGACGATAGGCTGGGAGCGCACCCCCGGAGAGGAGCCCGATGACCGTCCACGCCACCCGCACCACCGGGATCCGGGGCCCGTCCCGGGTGCTCCTGGTGCTCGCCGCCGTCGTGGGCGCGACCGGGTGCGGCCCCGACCTCGACACCCCCGAGGGCACCGTGCAGGCGTTCGTCGACGCGATGGCCGCGCGCGACTGGGACGGCGCGTGCTCGCTGCTGTCCCACGACCTCGTGCACCGGAGCACGGAGGGCAGGTCGCAGTACTGCGACGTCCTCCTCGAGCGCCGGCACCCCGACACCTCCTCCTACGAGGACCTCGCCGTCCGGGGCGAGGCCGCCGCGACCGCGGACGGGCACCGGGTCGAGGTCGCCCCCGAGGTGGCCCCGGGGCGGACGGAGGAGGTCCTCGTGGTCGAGGAGTCCGGGCGCCTCGTGCTGCTGGACTACCCCGGCAGCGACACCGCCGCCCGCTGAGCCCCACCCTCCCACCAGGAATCCCAGGAAGGACCGCCATGACCGATCCGCAGACCGTTCCCGCCGCGGCGGCCACGGCGTCGTCGCCCGAGGGCGAGACCGTCGAGATCTGCCGCAACCTCATCCGCATCGACACCTCCAACTACGGCAGCGGTGACGCCAAGGGGGAGCGGCGGGCCGCGGAGTACGTCGCCGGGCTCATCGAGGAGGTCGGCGTCGCCACGACCGTGCTCGAGTCCGCGCCCGGCCGGGCCAACGTCTTCGCGCGGATCGAGGGCACGGATTCCTCCGCCGACGCCCTGCTCGTGCACGGCCACCTCGACGTGGTGCCCGCGATCGCGGCCGACTGGTCCGTGGACCCGTTCGGGGGCGAGATCCGGGACGGCATGATCTGGGGCCGCGGCGCCGTGGACATGAAGGACATGGACGCGATGATGATCTCGGTGCTGCGCCACATGGTCCGCACCGGCCAGCGGCCGCGGCGGGACATCGTCTTCGGGTTCTTCGCGGACGAGGAGGCCGGCATGGTCTACGGCTCCCACTGGATCGCCGAGCACCACCGCGCTCTCTTCGACGGCGTGACCGACGCCATCAGCGAGGTCGGCGGCTACTCGGCCACCATCGGCGGCCGGCGCGCCTACCTGCTGCAGACGGCGGAGAAGGGACTCATGTGGCTGCGCCTCAACGCGCAGGGCACGGCGGGGCACGGCTCCCAGATCAACGACGACAACCCGGTCACCCGGCTCTCGAGGGCGCTCGCCAACATCGGCGAGCACCAGTGGCCCATCGAGCTCACCAAGACGACCCGTGCCTTCCTCGACTCGGTCACCGAGCTGACGGGCGTGGAGTTCGACCCCCAGAACCCCCAGCGGCTGCTGGCCGAGCTCGGCTCCGTGGCCCGGTTCGTGGGCGCGACCCTGCAGACCACCGCGAACCCCACGATGCTCGAGGCCGGCTACAAGGTTAACGTCATCCCCGGTTCCGCCCAGGCGGGGCTGGACGTGCGCTACCTGCCGGGCCAGCGGGAGATCGTGCTCGCGAAGCTCGCGGAGCTCGCGGGGGACGGGGTGTCCTTCGAGTTCGAGTCGGACGACATCGCCCTCGAGGTGCCGTTCTCCGGCACCGTGGTCGACGCCATGGTCGACGCGCTGCACGCCGAGGACCCCGAGGCCGTCGTGCTGCCGTACATGCTCTCCGGCGGGACGGACAACAAGTCCCTGGACCCGCTCGGGATCACCGGCTACGGATTCGTGCCGCTGCGCCTGCCCGACGAGCTGGACTTCCCGGCCATGTTCCACGGGGTGGACGAGCGTGTGCCCACGGACTCCCTGGAGTTCGGCTCCCGCGTGCTGCACCGGCTGCTGACCCGGTACTGATCCGGGACCGGGCCGCTCCGGAACTCTGCGCTCAGCCCTGTGGGCCCACACCGCCGCACGGCCACCGGGGCGCCCACGACCCCCGACGACCCGAGAGGAACGAGATGCCCCACGCCACCGGGACGGACCCCGCGCCCGAGACGCGCGAGGACCGCGCGGCCGCGGACCTGGTGCCCGAGACCCTGCTCCCCGACGACCTGCTGGCGACGTTCCGCGAGCGCGCCGCCGGCTACGACCGGGACAACCGGTTCTTCGACGAGGACTTCGCGGACCTGGTGCGCATCGGCTATCCGCTGATGCTGGTGCCCCGCGACCGGGGCGGACTCGGGTTCACGCTGCGGCAGGCCGTCGCCGCGCAGCGGCGCCTCGCCGCGGCCGCCCCGGCCACCGCACTGGGGATCAACATGCACCACGTCCTGGTCGGTGTGGCGCACACCCTGCGACTGCGCGGGGACGCCCGGGCCGACCGGATCTTCGAGCCGGCCGCGGCGGGGGAAATCTTCGCCTTCGGCATCTCCGAGGCCGGCAACGACTCCGTGCTCTTCGACTCCGACACCACCGCGGTGCCTGCCGAGGACGGCTACCGGGTCACGGGCACCAAGATCTTCACCTCGCTCTCGCCGGTGTGGACCCGGTTGATCGTGCACGCCCGCGACGACACCGAGGAGGGCACCCCGCTGGTGTTCGGCCTCCTCGACCGGGCCGCGGAGGGCATCGAGGTCCTCGACGACTGGGACACCATGGGCATGCGGGCCTCGCAGTCCCGCACCACGGTGCTGCGCTCCGTGCCGATGCCTGCGGCGCAGGTGCTCACGCGCACCCCGGTGGGGCCGAACCCGGACCCGCTGGTCTGGGGGATCTTCGGGTGCTTCGAGCTGCTCCTGGCCGCCGTCTACACCGGGATCGCGGACCGTGCCGTGGAGCTGGCCGTGGAGATCGCCGTCGCCCGGCGCTCCCGCGGCGGGGGAGTCCCCCGGGCCGAGCACCCCGACGTCCGCTGGCGGATCGCCGAGGCCGCGCTCCTGCGCGACGGCGTGGAGCTGCAGCTGGAGCGGCTCGCCGCCGACGTGGACGCCCTCGGCACCGGCGCCGCCCCGGACCACGGTCCCCGCTGGTTCCTGCTGTTCTCCGGGGTCAAGCACCGGGCCACCGAGGCGGCCCGCGAGGTGGTGGACCTCGCGGTGCGCACCGCCGGCGGCGCCCAGTACTCGCGGGGCCGGGAGCTGGAGCGGCTGTACCGGGACGTGCTGGCGGGGATCTACCACCCGTCCGACAGCGAGTCCGTGCACGCGGCCGTGGCCACGTCGCTGCTGGGCCCGGTCGGGGACTGAGCCCGGCCTCAGGCGGTGCGCTCCACGCGCATCACCCGGCGGCGCAGCCAGTACTTCCGGGTGCCGCCGTAGAGCAGCACGGACCGGGTCAGCTCCCACTTGCCGTACTCGGCGTGCTCGCTGAGCCGGGCCCTCGCGTCGCCGACCGACTCGTGGGGGGCCACGGTCAGCAGAAGGTACTCGTAGCGCTGGTCGACGTCCCTGGTGAGGGTCGCCGAGCTGGTCCGGACTTGTTCTCTCATCGGTCCCCATTCTGCACGGAATAGCGCTAACGTCTACTCCATGAGCAATGATCCTCGTGCCGCGCTGCAGGCCCTCGTGAGCGCCTTCGAAGAACACCTCGTCGCCGCGTCCAACCGGCGCAGCGACGACGATCCCGCGGTCGACGGCGCCTACATCGCCATCGCCGACGCCTTCGACGCCTACGAGGAGGCGCTCTACGACGCCTACGACGAGGTCACCCCGCTGACCGTGTTCGCGGAGGAGGACGACTCCGACGACGACGGCTCGGACGACGACGACGAGGACGACGAGGACGACGAGGACGACGAGGACGACGACGACGAGGAGCTTCTCGAGGACAACGAGATGCTCGACGAGGACCTGGTCGACGAGGAGGACTACGAGGACCTCGACGACACGGACGGGGCCCGCTCGGCGCGCTGAGGACCGCCCCCCCACCACCAGGAACGGCTCGCGCACCGCGGGCCGTTCCTGCCGCGTCCGGGCCTGTCCCGCTCTCGACGGCGCGGGCGGTGCCGTAGGGTGGCCGGGTGAATTGGATCGAAACCATCATTCTCGGCCTCGTCCAGGGTCTGACCGAGTTCCTCCCGGTCTCCTCGTCCGCGCACCTGCGGATCGTGGGCGAGCTCCTGCCCAACAGCGCCGACCCGGGGGCCGCGTTCACGGCCATCACCCAGCTGGGCACCGAGACGGCCGTGATCATCTACTTCTGGCGGGACATCGTCCGGATCCTCAAGCAGTGGACCCTGTCCCTGGTGGGCCGGGTGGAGCGCTCGGACCCCGACGCCCGGATGGGATGGCTGATCATCCTCGGCTCCCTGCCCATCGGCGTGCTCGGGCTGCTGCTGGAGGACTACATCGACACCGAGTTCCGCTCCCTGTGGATCACGGCCACGATGCTGGTGGTCTTCGGCGTCATCCTGGCCGTGGCCGACCGGGTGGGCCGGCAGGCCCGGCACCTGGACGACCTCACGGTCAAGCACGGCGTGCTCTTCGGGCTGGCCCAGGCGCTGGCCCTGATCCCGGGGGTCTCCCGGTCCGGCGGCACGATCACGGCGGGCCTGCTCATGGGCTACACGCGCGAGGCCGCGGCCCGCTACGCGTTCCTGCTGGCCATCCCGGCGGTCTTCGCCTCCGGACTGTACAAGCTGGCGCAGACCGTGGGGCAGCCGCAGGCGGGGCCCTACGGCATGGTGGAGACGTTCGTGGCCACGGGCATCGCGTTCGTGGTGGCGTACGTGATCATCGGCTGGTTCATGCACTACATCTCCAACCGCAGCTACACGATCTTCGTGTGGTACCGCATCGCGCTGGGCCTGGTCATCTTCGTGCTCCTGGGCCTGGGGGTCATCAGCGCCTGAGCCGTGCGTCACCTCCGGGCCGGCCGGCGCCGGCCGGTCCGGTAGGTTGGGTGAGGCCCCGCGGCCGTCGTCCGATCCCCGAACCACCCGAGGTGAGCATGAAAGCCTGGTCCGCCCGACCCGTCCCCGACCTCCCCGGCGAGGCGGCCCTGCCCGTCGTGCAGGACACCCGGCTGCGGCGACGGGTGGAGCTGCCCCGGCAGGAGCGGGCGAGCCTCTACGTGTGCGGGATCACCCCGTACGACGCCACCCACATGGGGCACGCCGCCACGTACGTGGCCTTCGACCTCCTGCACCGCGCCTGGCTCGACGCGGGGACGCCGGTGGACTACGTGCAGAACGTCACCGACGTGGACGACCCCCTGCTGGAGCGGGCCGAGGCCACGGGCGTGGACTGGCGTGAGCTCGCCGCCGAGCAGACCGAGCTGTTCCGCACCGACATGAGCGCGCTCAACGTCCTGCCGCCCCAGCACTACGTGGGCGCGACCGAGGCCGTCGACCGGATCGTGCCCGCCGTCGAGAGCCTCGTGGCGCGCGACCTCGCCTACCGGGTGGCGGGCCGGGACGGCGAGCCGGACGGGGACGTCTACTTCGACGTGGAGGCCGCCGGCGCTCTGCCCGCCGCCGACGACGACGCGTGGGTGCTCGGCGACGTCTCCCACCTGACGCCCGAGCAGATGCTGCCGCTGTTCGCCGAGCGCGGCGGGGACCCCGAGCGCCCGGGCAAGCGGCACCGGCTGGATCCGCTGCTGTGGCGCGCGGAGCGCCCGGGAGAGCCGGCCTGGGACGGCGCGTCGCTGGGCCCGGGGCGCCCGGGCTGGCACATCGAGTGCTCGCTCATCGCCCTCGAGCACCTGCCCGCGCCGTTCACCGTGCAGGGCGGCGGCTCGGACCTCGTGTTCCCGCACCACGAGATGGGCGCCGGGCACTGCTGGGCGCTGACCGGCAGACCCATGGCCCGGCACTTCCTGCACACCGGGATGGTCGGGCTCGACGGGGAGAAGATGTCCAAGTCCAAGGGCAACCTCGTGCTCGTGTCCGCGCTGCGGGCCCGGGGGGTGGACCCCGCCGTGATCCGCACCGCGATCCTGGCCCACCGCTACACCGACGACTGGTACTGGACCGACCTCGTGCTGGCCGGCGCCGTCGCCCGCGTGGACGCGTGGCGCCGCGCCCTGGCCGTGGCCCCGGAGGGCAGCGCGGCCCCGCTGCTGCAGGCGGTGCGCACCGCCCTGTCCGACGACCTCGACGCGCCCGCGGCACTGGCGGCCCTGGACGCGTGGGCCGCCGACGCCCTGACCGCCGGCACCGCCGGGTCCTCCGGGGCGGACGCCCGGCTGGTCCGGGACCTGGTGGACGCCCGGCTCGGCATGGAGCTCTGAGCCGTTCCGCGCATCGGGTCCCGCAGGACGCCGGAGGGGCGGCACCCGTCAGC
>NZ_JBHVDI010000083.1:0-15924 GCF_042802875.1 Kocuria sp. NPDC057446
GCTAGCATGACACCCGGCGCCCCGGCCGGGCGCCGTCCCCCCGACCCGGGCCCTCGTGCCCGGTGCCTGCCAGGAGAGAGTCACCGTGTCCTCTACGCCCCCCGACGCCCCCGGACGCCACCGCGCCCGCCGATGGTCCCGGAAGCGCTGGGCCGCCGTCGTGCTGGTCGTCGTCCTGCTCGCGGTCCTCGGGGCCGGCGTGGCCGCGACCTGGCGGCTGCAGTCCAACCTGAGCACCTCACCGCTCGACCTCGGGGACGGCACCGGGCCCGAGAGCGGCCCGCTCGACATCCTGGTCATGGGCACGGACACCCGCGACGGCGAGGGCAACGACCGGTACGGCGACGACGAGGACAGCAGCGGAGCCGGCCTGACCGACGTCATGATGCTCGTGCACGTGAGCGAGGACCGCAGCGGCGTGACCGTGGTGTCATTGCCGCGCGACCTCATCGCGGACATCCCGCGCTGCACGGACCCCGCGTCCGGCGAGGTCCACCCGGCGGAGGAGGACGCGATGCTGAACTCGGCGATCGCCAACGGCGGCCCCGGCTGCACCGTCGCGACCGTCAACGAGATGACCGGCCTGAAGATCGACCACTTCATGCTCGCCGACTTCAACGCCGTGAAGGAGCTCTCCTCCACGGTGGGCGGCGTCGAGGTGTGCGTCAACGAGGCCGTCGACGACCCGAAGTCGGGGCTCGAGCTGCCTGCCGGCGTGTCCTCGGTGGAGGGCGAGCAGGCCCTGGCGTTCCTGCGCAGCCGCGCCGCCTTCGGCGACGGAGGGGACACCAGCCGGATCCGCTCCCAGCAGTCCTTCCTCGCGTCCCTGGCACGGAAGATCAAGGACGAGGGCACGCTGTGGGATCTCCCGAAGCTCTACGAGATCGCCGACGTCGCCACCCGCAACCTGCACGTCGACGAGGGGCTCGGGTCCGTCCCGACGGTCGTCGGCCTCGGCACGGCCGTGCGGGGCATCGACCTGGGCAGCATGGTCTTCGTGACGGCGCCCACCGAGCCCTACGTCCTGGATCCCAACCGGCTCCAGCTCGACGAGGAGCCGGCCGAGCACCTCTTCGAGGCGCTGCGCGAGGACCGGCCGCTGACGTCGCCCTCGGCCGACCCGGCCGACGACCCGTCCGCGACCCCGTCGCCCGACGCCGCCGTCCCGGCCCCGACGGTGGACCCTGCCACGGTGCCGCTGACGGTCGCCAACGTCTCCGGCGTCGACGGCCGGGACGCGGACATCGCCGAGGTGCTCGAGGAGGAGGGCTACACCGCCGTCGAGTCCGGCCCGCAGGCCACCGAGCTGCCGGGCACGCAGGTCTTCTTCGGCGCCGGCTGGTACGAGGCGGCCGCCGAGGTCGCCGAGCTGCTCGGCGTGCCCTCCTCGCAGATCGTGCCCACCACCGACGTCGTGGGGGTGTTCGTCTCGGTCGGCCAGGACTTCCGCGAGGGGGACCGGCTGGAGCTCGGCGCGACGCTGCCGGGGGCGCTCAACGGGCAGACCGCGGAGCAGTACACGTGCCAGCAGGCGGCCGGCGACTGGTGAGGACGCCACCCGGCGCGTCCGACGCCCCGTGATAGGTTGGGCACATGCGGACCGGGACGTTCCTCCTCCTTGCGTGCCGCAACGGGGCCTGACCCGTCGACGAATGGCCGGCCTCCCGTTGCGGAGTTCTTGATGCCCGGCCACCCGCAGACGTCTCGAGCAGAACAGGCCCATCCCATGCGCAACCGCCAGCAGCCCTCCGGCATGCCGATCCACAAGTACGTGCCGTACCAGCAGCAGTTCCCCTTCGACCTCGCCGACCGCACCTGGCCCGACCGGGTCATCACCGAGGCCCCGCGCTGGTGCGCCGTGGACCTTCGCGACGGCAACCAGGCGCTGATCGACCCCATGAACTCCGACCGCAAGCTCAGGATGTTCGAGCTGCTGGTGCGGATGGGCTATAAGGAGATCGAGGTCGGGTTCCCCTCGGCCTCCCAGACCGACTTCGACTTCGTGCGCCGGCTCATCGAGGAGGACCGGATCCCCGACGACGTCTCGATCCAGGTCCTGACGCAGTCCCGCGAGCACCTCATCGAGCGCACCTACGAGGCCATCGACGGCGCCGACAAGGCGATCGTGCACCTCTACAACGCGACCTCCACGCTGCAGCGGCGCGTGGTCTTCGACCAGGACATGGACGGGATCGTGGACATCGCCCTCACGGGGGCACGACTGTGCCGGAAGTACGAGGAGCAGCTGAAGCACACGTCGGTGACCTACGAGTACTCCCCGGAGTCCTACACCGGCACGGAGCTCGAGTTCGCCGCCCGCATCGCCAACGCCGTGGCGGAGACCTTCGAGATCGGCGGGGACCGGGAGATGATCCTCAACCTGCCCGCCACCGTGGAGATGGCCACCCCCAACGTCTACGCCGACTCCATCGAGTGGATGTGCCGCAACCTCTACGACCGTGACGCCACCGTGGTCTCCCTGCACCCGCACAACGACCGCGGCACGGGTGTGGCGGCGGCCGAGCTGGGCTACCTCGCCGGCGCCGACCGGATCGAGGGCTGCCTGTTCGGCAACGGCGAGCGGACCGGCAACGTGGACCTCGTGACCCTGGGCCTGAACCTGCTGACCCAGGGCGTGGACCCGCAGATCGACTTCTCGGACATCGACGACATCCGCCGCACCGTGGAGTACTGCAACCAGCTGCCCGTCCCCGAGCGGGCCCCCTACGGCGGGGACCTCGTGTTCACGGCCTTCTCCGGTTCCCACCAGGACGCCATCAAGAAGGGCTTCGACCGGATGGCCCGGGACGCGCAGGAGCAGGGCCGGAGCGTCGACGAGCTGGTCTGGGCCGTCCCGTACCTGCCCATCGACCCCAAGGACCTCGGGCGCACCTACGAGGCCGTCATCCGCGTGAACTCGCAGTCCGGCAAGGGCGGGGTCGCCTACCTGCTCGCCAGCGAGCACGGGCTCGACCTGCCCCGGCGCGCGCAGATCGAGTTCTCCCGCGTGGTGCAGGAGCACACCGACACCTCCGGCGGCGAGGTCTCCGGGGCGGAGCTGTGGAAGGTGTTCGCGGACGAGTACCTGCCCACCGTCCAGGACGGCGACGCCGGGCGCTGGGGCCGGTACCGGATCACCAACATCACCACGACCTCCGAGGAGGACGGGGAGAGCACCCTCGAGATCGGCCTCGACGTCGACGGCGTCCAGCACCACCGCACGGCGCAGGGCAACGGGCCCATCGAGGCGCTGCAGACGATCCTCGCCGCCGAGGGCGTGGACGTGCGGGTGCTCGACTACAGCGAGCACGCCCTCTCGGCCGGCGGCGACGCCCAGGCCGCGAGCTACGTCGAGGCCGCCGTGGGGGACCGGGTGCTGTGGGGCGTCGGCATCGACGCGAACACCACCCGCTCCTCCCTGAAGGCCCTCGTCTCGGCGGTGAACCGGGCCGTGCGCGACGCCCAGGGCTGAGCACCGAGCACCTCTGCCGCCCCTCGGCGGGCCGACCCGCCGGGGGCGGCCCGCCGCCGTCGTCCGTGCCGGGGTCCCCGGGCCGCGCCACCCGCCCGCGCCGTCGGCCCGGCGTGGGACAATGGTGCGGTGGCCAGGACGACCTTCGCATCACGCAGCTACCGGGACGACGCCGTCGTGCTGCGCACCTACAAGCTCGGCGAGGCCGACCGGATCGTCGTGCTCCTGACCCGGGACCACGGGCAGGTGCGAGCCGTCGCCAAGGGCGTGCGGCGCACCACGTCCCGCTTCGGCTCCCGGCTCGAACCCTTCAACGTCGCCGAGCTGCAACTGGTCACCGGGCGCAACCTCGACATCGTCTCCCAGGCGCTCGGCAAGCGCGGCTACGGGTCGGTCATCGCCGCCGACTACGCCAAGTACACCGCCGCCGCGGCCATGGCGGAGGCCGCGGAGAAGTTCACGGAGAGCGACAGCGAGTCCGCGGCCCAGCAGTACCGGCTGCTGGTCGGCGCCCTGTCCGCCATGGCCCGCGGGCTGCACGAGCCGGGCGCGGTCCTGGACTCCTACCTGCTGCGCGCCGTGTCCACCGCCGGGTGGGCGCCGAGCTTCACCGACTGCGCCCGATGCGGCGCCCCGGGACCGCACGAGGCGTTCTCCGCGCAGCTCGGCGGCGCCGTCTGCCCCGCCTGCCGCCCGCCCGGCGCCGCCGCCCCCGACCCCGGGACCGTCGAGCACCTCTCCGCGCTGCTCACCGGGGACTGGGAGCGGATCGACGCGGTCGAACCCCGGGCGGCCCGGGCCGCCGCCGGGATCGTCGCCGGCTACGTACAGTGGCACCTGGAGAGGGCCGTCCGGTCCCTGAACCTCGTGGAACGGAGCTGACCATGCCCGGCTTTGCCGCCCCGCCCGCCCATCCCAGCGGTGCCGGTGCCCCGCCGATCCCGCCGCAGTTCGTGCCCCGGCACGTGGCCGTGGTGATGGACGGGAACGGGCGCTGGGCGAACCAGCGCGGACTGCCGCGCAACGAGGGCCACAAGGCGGGGGAGGCGGCCCTGATCGAGGTGATGGCCGGGGCCATCGAGATGGGCATCCCGTACGTCAGCGCCTACGCGTTCTCCACCGAGAACTGGAAGCGGTCCCTGGACGAGGTGACGTTCCTGATGAACTACACCGCCGACGTCATGGAGCGCCAGCTGCCCACCTTCCAGGAGTGGGGCATCCGGATCCGATGGGCCGGGCGCAAGCCCCGCCTCTGGCGCTCGGTCATCAACCGCCTGGAAGAGGCGGAGCGGGCCACCCGCGACAACGACGTCGTCACCCTCACCATGTGCGTGAACTACGGCGGCCGGGCCGAGATCGCCGACGCCGCGGCGGCCATGGCCGCCGACGCCCGGGCGGGCACCCTGAACCCGCGCAGCATCGACGAGCGGACCGTCCAGCGCTATCTCGACGAGCCGGACCTGCCGGACGTCGACCTGTTCCTGCGCTCCTCCGGGGAGCAGCGGATCTCCAACTTCCTCCTGTGGCAGTCCGCCTACGCCGAGCTCGTCTTCCAGGACGTCCTGTGGCCGGACGTCGACCGCCGCACCCTGTGGGAGGCCGTCGAGGTCTACGCGCGGCGCGACCGGCGGTACGGCGCGGCCGTCGACCGCGTCGCCGGGCCGGGCGCCTCCGCCTGAGCGCGGCGCCGCCCGAGGCCGCGCAGCCACGCCGCGAGGTCGCGCTGCGCGGCCCGGCGCACGGACTCCCGGGAGAGGTGCACGTCGTGGACGGCGCCCTCGTAGGAGCGCAGCGTGACGTCGGTGCCCAGGTCGGACGCGTGGCGGCGGATCTGCCGGACGTCGAGCACGGTGTCGGCCGAGCGCATCCGCTCGGTCCACCAGGGGCGGATGCACGAGCGCGCCGAGGTCTGCACCAGCACCGGAAGGTGAAGGTTCAGGCCCTTCGCGACCTCACCCTGTGCTTGAAGGACAGCGTTGAGCCAGCCCGGGGTGATGTCGAAGCTGGTCTCGGGCCGCCAGCGCGCGTCGATGGGCCACTCGCCCTCGGCGTGCTCGCTGATCACCCGGTAGTAGTGGCTGCGCAGCCGTGCCCGCACGGGGTGGTCCGGGCGCTGCTCGGCGAGCCG
Source organism: Kocuria sp. NPDC057446 (assembly GCF_042802875.1). Classification (NCBI taxonomy): domain Bacteria; kingdom Bacillati; phylum Actinomycetota; class Actinomycetes; order Micrococcales; family Micrococcaceae; genus Kocuria; species Kocuria sp. NPDC057446. Next base: position 5,601 of record NZ_JBHVDI010000083.1, read on the forward strand.
GGCCACGAGGGGCCGCAGGGCGGCGCCCACGGCGTCGGAGCCGTGGGCGCCGATCCAGGGGGCGTTGAGGGCCAGGCCGTCGAGCCGGCCCGGGTGCCGCGAGGCCCACATCGCCGCGGTGAGGCCGCCGGCGGAGTGGCCCATGAGCACGAGCCGGCCGTCCGCTCCGGGCAGCCCGTCCTCGGCCATCACCGCCAGCGCTGCGGCGATGTCGTCGTCGTAGTCCGCGAGGTCCGTGGTGTGCCCCGGGCGGCCGTCCTCCACGGCGAGCACCTCGTCGGTGAGGTTCCGGCCGTAGCCGTGCAGGTCCAGGGCGTAGAACGCGTAGCCCGCGGCCGCGCAGGTCCGCGCCAGCTCGGCGTTGAAGAAGTAGTCCGACCAGCCGTGCAGGTACAGCACCGCGCCGCGCAGGCTGCCCGGCGCGGGCGGCACGTCCCCCGGCCGGTAGCGGACCACCGTGGCCGTGGAGTGCGGTGCCGAGCCCGGGTCCAGGTCCACGGTCCGCGCGCGGAAGCCCGGTCCCAGCACATCGGGGACCCAGGGGTCCGGGGGAGCGCCCATGGCCTCACCTCGCGGGCGGCCCGTCGGGGCGCCGGTCCGGAAGCCCCTCCGCGGCCGCCCGGCCGGAGGAGTGCCCTGTGGAAGACTGGGACCATGCGCTTCTACCCTACGTTCTTCACGGCCGTGTTCTCCCGGATGGACCCCGAGCGGGCGCACCGGATCGGCTTCCTCGGGATCCGGGCGGCGCGGGCGGCGCGCGTCAGCACCGCGCTGCGGGTGTACACCCGGCCGGATCCCGTGCTCGAGGTGGAGGCGCTGGGGCTGCGGTTCCCGTCCCCGTTCGGGCTGGCGGCCGGCTTCGACAAGGGCGGGGAGGGCATCAGCGCCCTCGCCGACCTCGGCTTCGGCCACGTGGAGGTCGGCACGGTGACGGCGCAGGCGCAGCCGGGCAACCCCCGACCCCGCCTCTTCCGGCTCGTCCGGGACCGGGCGGTGATCAACCGGATGGGCTTCAACAACGAGGGGGCGGCGGCCGTGGCCCCGCGCCTGGCGCGGGCGCGCCGCGAGCTCGCCGCGGACCACCGCGGCCGTGCCCGGCCCGTGCTCGGCGTCAACATCGGCAAGACCAAGGCGGTGCCGCTGGCGGACGCCGTGGACGACTACCTGCAGAGCGCCCGGACCCTCGCCCCCCTGGCGGACTACCTCGTGGTCAACGTGTCCTCGCCCAACACCCCCGGCCTCCGGCAGCTGCAGGAGATCGAGAGCCTGCGGCCGCTGCTGGGCGCGGTGGGCCGCACGGCGGACGAGGCCGCGGACCGGCACGTCCCCCTGCTCGTGAAGATCGCCCCCGACCTCTCGGACGAGGACGTGCTGGCCGTGGCGGACCTGGCCCTGGACCTGGGCCTGGACGGCATCGTGGCCACCAACACCACCATCGCCCGGACGGGGCTGGCCTCGGACCCGGCGGAGGTCGAGGCCCACGGGGCCGGCGGGCTCTCCGGCGCCCCGCTGCGCCGGCGCTCCCTCGAGGTGCTGCGGCTGCTGCGCGAGCGGGTGGGGGACCGGCTGGTGCTGGTCTCGGCGGGCGGGGTCACCACGGCCGAGGACGTCCGGGAGCGCCTCGACGCCGGGGCCGCCCTCGTGCAGGGCTACACCGCTTTCCTCTACGAGGGACCCTTCTGGGCCCGCCGCATCAACCAGGGCCTGGCCCGTACGGCACGGCCCCGACGCTGACGGGACGCCACGCCGAGCGGGGTCCACGGAGCGGGAACGGCGCTGCCCCCGGACCGCGTGGTCCGGGGGCAGCGCCGTCGGGATGCGGCTGTCGGGGCGGTGCCCCGGGTCCGCGGCGGGGTCAGGAGGGCCGCTCGCCCCGGGCGACCTGGGGCTTGGGCAGCCGGAGCCGGCGCATCGTGAAGGAGCGCATCGCCGCGTACCAGCGCACACCGCGCTCCACGGTGCCGAACTTCGCCTGCATGGCCTTCTTCATCCGCGCCGTGGAGAACACGGCGTCGACGATGCCGAGGATCATCAGCGCCCAGATGATGTAAACGCCGTAGGCGGCCACCTCCTGGACGGGGAAGAACAGGATGACGAGCGCGAGCAGCGCCACGACCATGAGGTACTCGCCCACGTTGATCCGCGAGTCGACCCAGTCCCGGGCGAACCGTCGCTGCGGCCCGCGGTCCCGCGGGCCGAGGAAGCGCTCGTCCCCGGCGGCCATGCCGGCCTGGGCCCGCATCCGCTGCTCGCGCGCGGCGTCGCGGGACTGCGCCTTCGCGGCCTTCCGGTCCTCCGGGACCAGGGGCCGGCGCCGGGCCGCCTCCTGCTGCCGGCGGCTCGGCGTGGGCCGGCCCTTGCCCGGCGTCTGCCGCGGGGCGGCCACCGGCTCCGTGGGGGCGGGGGCAGCGGTCACCGAGGTGGACCCTGCGCGGTCTGCGTCCTTCTTGCGTCCAAACACCCGTCAAGGATAGCCGACGGACCTGCCCGTCCCCGCCGGAGCACGGACATAGGGTGGGGGCCATGGACGAGACCTTCACCCCGACCGTTCCCGTCGGCGCCGTCCGCGCGGCCGTGCGCGCGGACATGCCGCGGACCCTCGAGCAGCTCGTGGAGCTGGTCGCGATCCCGGGCATCGCCTGGGAGTCCTTCGACGCCGCCGAGCTCGAGCGCAGCGCGGAGGCCGTGGCCGGTGTCCTCTCGGACGCCGGGCTGGAGGAGGTCGAGATCCTGCGCGTGCCCCTGGGAGACGGGCCGGGCCACCCCGCCGTCGTCGCGCACCGGCGACCCGCGCCCGGCCGGCCGACCGTGCTGCTCTACGCCCACCACGACGTCCAGCCCCCGGGCCGGCGCGAGCTGTGGGACTCGGAGCCGTTCGTCGCCGAGGAGCGCGACGGTCGCCTCTACGGACGGGGCGCGGCCGACGACAAGGCCGGGATCATGGCCCACGCCGCCGCCCTGCGCGCGGCGTCCGCCCACCGCGGCGACGAGTTCGGCCTGGGCGTGACCGTCTTCGTGGAAGGGGAGGAGGAGGCCGGCTCGCCGTCCTTCCGGGACTTCCTGGAGGCCCACCGGGACCGGCTGGCCGCAGACGTCATCGTCATCGCGGACTCAGCCAACTGGGAGGTCGGCGTGCCCGCCCTGACCACGAGTCTGCGCGGCATGGTCGGCGCGGTAGTGGAGGTGTCCGTGCTCGAGCACTCCGTGCACTCGGGCATGTACGGCGGACCCGTCCTGGACGCCCCCACGCTGCTGGCCCGGCTCGTCGCCACCCTGCACGACGACGACGGCGCGGTCGCCGTCGAGGGGCTGCTCGCCGAGGACCGCACCGACCTGGTCTACGACGAGGAGCGGTTCCGGGCCGACGCCGCGGTCCTGGACGGCGTCCGGCTGGCCGGCCGGGGCTCGATCGCCTCACGCCTCTGGACGCAGCCCGCGCTGTCGGTCACGGGCATGGACGTCACCCCCGTGGACACCGCCGCCAACACCATCGCCGCCTCCGCCCGCGCGAAGCTGAGCCTGCGCACGGCGCCGGGCCAGGACCCCGCCGAGGCCGCGGCGGCCCTCCGGCGCCACGTGGCGGAGCACGCGCCGTTCGGGGCGCACGTGCGCTTCGTGCTCGAGGAGACGGGACAGTCCTTCCGCACCGACATGGGCTCGGAGTCCGCGCGGATCGCCCGGTGGGCGCTGGGGGAGGCGTGGGGCAGAGCCGCCGTCGAGACGGGCATCGGCGGCTCCATCCCCTTCACCGCCGATCTCCTGGAGGTCTATCCTGAGGCCGGCATCCTCATCACGGGCGTCGAGGACCCGGACTCCCGGGCCCACAGCGCCAACGAGTCCCTCCACCTCGCGGAGTTCGAGCGCGCGGTGGTCGCGGAGACGCTGATGCTGCTCGCCCTCGACGATGCCGCCCGTTCCCCGCAGCGGTCCCGGGAATGAACCCGGACGCCCATCCGTTGTGCCCGTGACAGACCCGCCGCCGGTCCGACCCCGTGCGGCCACCCTCCACAGAAAGTGAGCATCATGAGCGTCACGACCGAGAACGGCGCCGCAGTGGACGGCCTGCCCACCCACGGCGTCGAGCTGACCGAGGTCGCGTCCCAGAAGGTCCGCGCCCTGCTCGAGCAGGAGGGCCGCACCGACCTCCGGCTGCGCGTGGCCGTGCAGCCGGGCGGCTGCTCGGGTCTCATCTACCAGCTGTACTTCGACGAGCGCATCCTGGACGGTGACTCCGTGCGGGACTTCGGCGGCGTCGAGGTCGTCGTGGACAAGATGAGCGTGCCCTACCTCGAGGGCTCGACCGTCGACTTCGAGGACACGATCTCCAAGCAGGGATTCTCGATCGACAACCCCAACGCGGGCGGCTCCTGCGCCTGCGGCGACTCCTTCCACTGAGTCCTGCCGATCCTCACCGAGAGGCCCGTCGTCCGTCCGGACGGCGGGCCTCTCGGCGTTCCGGAGGCGTCCCGCCGACCCCTTCTGGGAGCCTCCCGGACCGCCGCGCGGAAGCTGACACTGTGTCACCAGATGTCAGCGACACGGGGTAAGCTCGGAGGGAAACATTCCACCTGACTGTGTCCGGGCTCTTCGAATCGGGGCCTTCGGCGCGCAGACGACGAGCACGAGAAGAAGAGGAAGGGCCGTCTGTGAGTTCGCACACACGAACCGACAGCCTCCGGCGCCGCACGGCAAAGGTGTCTGCGGTAGCAGTCCTGGCAGCAACCGCGCTGACGGGATGCTCGGAAGAGGCGAAGCTCGGCTGGATGCCCACCGAGCGTGGCACCACCGACAACGCCGACATGATCCTCGACCTGTGGATCGGGTCCTGGATCGCCGCCCTCGCCGTGGGCCTGGTCACCTGGGGCCTCATGCTGTGGTGCATGATCGCCTACCGGCGGCGCAAGTACGAGACCGGCTACCCGCGCCAGGTCGCGTACCACGCTCCCCTCGAGGTCTTCTACACGATCGTCCCGATCGCCCTGATCATGTCCCTGTTCTTCTTCACCGAGCGGACCCAGGCCGCGATCACCGCCCCGCACGACGACCCGGACGTGACCGTCCAGGTCTACGGCAAGCAGTGGGCCTGGGACTTCAACTACCTCACGGACGACGTCTGGGACACCGGCATCCAGGGTCACCTTGACGGCGAGGAGGGCGTCCCGGAGCGGGTGCCCACCCTCTATCTGCCCGTCGACAGCGACGTCGAGCTGCAGGTCACCTCCCGCGACGTCATCCACTCGTTCTGGGTCCCCGCGTTCCTCGAGAAGGCGGACATGTTCCCGGGACGCACCAACAACATCAGCATCACCACGGGCCGCGAGGGCGAGTTCTTCGGCAAGTGCGCAGAGTTCTGCGGCGAGTACCACTCCGAGATGCTGTTCAACGTCAACGTGGTCAGCCAGGCCGAGTACGACGCCCACATCCAGTCCTTGCGCGACGCCGGTCAGACCGGGGCCCTGGGCGAGGAGTACAGCCGCGACTCCTACCCGGGCGCGGACGACCAGCAGCAAGAATCTTTTAACAACTAAGGAGTACCGGTGTCCACACTCGAGTATTCACGGGACGAGGCAGCCACTGTCGCTCCGCGCGTGGTGCCCCGGTCCAAGGGACGGATGGTCGTCAACTGGATCACGTCCACCGACCACAAGACGATCGGGTACATGTACCTGATCTCCTCCTTCGCCTTCTTCTGCATCGCCGGTGTGATGGCGCTGCTGATCCGTGCCGAGCTCTTCGAGCCGGGCATGCAGATCCTGGAGACCAAGGAGCAGTACAACCAGCTGTTCACCATGCACGGCACGCTGATGCTGCTGATGTTCGGCACCCCGCTGTTCGTCGGCTTCGCCAACGTCATCGTCCCGCTGCAGATCGGCGCTCCCGACGTCGCGTTCCCGCGGCTGAACGCCCTCGCGTTCTGGTTCTTCCTGTTCGGCTCGCTGATCGCGACCGCCGGCTTCCTCACCCCGCAGGGCGCGGCCTCCTTCGGCTGGTTCGCCTACACCCCGTTGAGCAACTCCTCGTTCACCCCGGGCGTCGGCGGTGACCTGTGGGTGTTCGGCCTGGCGCTGTCCGGCTTCGGCACGATCATGGGCGGCGTCAACTTCATCACCACGATCCTCGCGATGCGCGCCCCCGGCATGACCGTGTGGCGGATGGGCCTGTTCACCTGGAACATCCTGATCACGTCCCTGCTGATCATCATCGCCTTCCCGCCGCTGGCCGCTGCGCTCTTCGCGCTGGGCATGGACCGCACCCTGGGCGGGCACATCTTCGACCCGGCCAACGGGGGAGCGGTGCTGTGGCAGCACCTGTTCTGGTTCTTCGGCCACCCCGAGGTGTACATCCTGGCCCTGCCCTTCTTCGGCATCGTCTCGGAGATCATCCCGGTGTTCTCCCGGAAGCCGCTGTTCGGCTACAAGGGCCTGGTGTTCGCCACCATCGCCATCGGCGCCCTGTCGGTGACCGTGTGGGCCCACCACATGTACGTCACCGGTGCCGTGATGCTGAGCTTCTTCGCGTTCATGACGATGATGATCGCGGTCCCCACCGGGGTGAAGTTCTTCAACTGGATCGGCACCATGTGGCAGGGCTCGATCACCTTCGAGACCCCGATGCTCTGGGTTCTCGGCTTCCTGTTCACGTTCCTCTTCGGCGGGCTCACCGGCATCATCCTGGCCACCCCGCCGCTGGACTTCCACCTCTCCGACTCGTACTTCGTGGTCGCCCACTTCCACTACGTGGTCTTCGGCACCGTGGTGTTCGGCATGTTCGCCGGGTTCTACTTCTGGTGGCCGAAGTTCACCGGGAAGATGCTCAACGAGCGGATCGGCAAGATCCACTTCTGGCTGCTGTTCGTCGGCTTCCACATGACGTTCCTGATCCAGCACTGGCTGGGGGTGGACGGCATGCCGCGCCGTTACGCGGACTACCTGCCGGAAGACGGGTTCACCTGGATGAACCAGATCTCCACGGTGGGGGCGATGCTCCTCGGCGTCTCGATGATCCCGTGGTTCTGGAACGTCTACACGACCTGGCGCAACGGCACCAAGGTCGAGGTCGACGACCCGTGGGGCTTCGGCGGATCGCTCGAGTGGGCGACCTCCTGCCCGCCGCCGCGGCACAACTTCACCTCGTTGCCGCGCATCCGCTCCGAGCGGCCGGCGCTTGACCTGCACCACCCGGAGCTCGCTGCAGAGTCCCCGCAGCAGTCCCCGGTCGACGACGCCGCCATCGCCACGCGGAAGGGCTGAGCATGAAGCTGACCATCAAACTGTTCAACCTCCTGGGCGCATTCGGCCTGCTGGTGGCCGTGGTGTACGGATTCCTCACCCAGTTCGACGAACTCGTCGGGTTCCCTGCGCTGCTGGCCGTCGGCGCCATGTCCTTCATGGTGTCCGTCTACCTCTGGCTGGTGGACCGGAACACCGGTGGGGTCCTCCCCGAGGACAAGCTCGACGGTGAGATCGTCGAGTCCGCCGGCGAGTACGGTCACTTCTCCCCCTGGAGTTGGTGGCCCCTGCTGCTGGGCACCGGTTGCGCCCTGGCGTTCACCTCCCTGGCCATGGGCTGGTGGATCCTGTGGATGGCCGCTCCCGTGGCGGTGCTGGGTCTGCTCGGCCTGATCTTCGAGCACTCCCGCGGCGACCACGCCCACTGACGCGCACGGCTGACCCCTGAGAGGCCCCGGACACCTGGTGTCCGAGGCCTCTCTCGTCCCTCCGGACCTGGAAGACCGCCCTCCCGACTGCGGACGACGGTCCGGGCGGCTCCGCACCACGGGCATCAGCCGGGGTTCGTTGTCGGGGGATGGATCCGCCCAGCGGCCGTGCTGACCGCGCGCAGGATGAGCGAGCCCGTGCGGATCGAGCATGCCCTCATCGGGCGTTTGTGCCGTCGATGGAGCGGAGATCATTGCTGGTGGCGAAGTGCGGGGCGCTGGCACGGTGGAGGTCACGGATCACCGATCGACGAGGAGCTGCCCGTGGACACCTCGAGCTGTCCGGCTCTGCCAGGCGTGGCCGCGTTCTTGAACAGGTCTGCGGCCGCCTTCGCGGCGCTTCGCCTTCTCGGGTACGCCTCTTGGGAATATCTGGGCGACCGGGCGGTGACAGCCCACGCTCCCGCCCCGGTCGCTGCGATCCCGGCGACCGTCGGTGCGGTCCGGTTCATGGTCCCGGCCGGGCAGCGGGCGCGATCAGCCGTCGCCGCCGGCCTGGTGCGCTCCCTCACCACTTCCCAGACCGCGGGTTGTTCTTCTCGGCCCCGTGATGCTCCTATTGATGTCAAACGGTGAATAGCCATTGTCGGTAGGCGATGGCCAGCTGGGCGTTGGGGCGTGTGCCGCGTTCGAGTTCGCTGATGCGTGCGGTGACGGTGCCGAGGTGGTGAGCTGCTTGGGCGAGGGTGAGTCCGCGGTCGTGGCGCATGGGTCGGAGGTCGTCGGTGCGCGGGACGGGGGCTGGGTGGACGAGCAGGTGCCAGGTTTCTCGGGCGATGGCGCGCTTGAGGCAGCGCAGCACGTCCTTGGTGCTCTTGCCGGTCGTGCGCAGCCTCTCGGCGTAGGAGCGGGTTCTCGGATCGGTGGCCAGACGCACGAGGGCGATCTGATGTAGGGCCCAGTTCGCCTGCCGGTTGCCGCCGCGATTGAGGCGATGCCGGTTCGTTCTGCCTGAACTGGCGGGGATGGGGGCGGCGCCGCACAGTGCTGCGAAGGAGGCCTCCGAACGCAGGCGGGCCGGGTTGTCACCGGCCGCGGTGAGCAGGGTGGCGCCGGTGACGACGCCGTAGCCCTTGGTCGCCAGCAGCGCGGGCGCGACGTCGGTGAGGAGCTCGCGCAGCTCGAGATCGATGTCGGTGACCTCTGCGGTGAGCGCCTAATGGCGGCGGGCCAGGCGGCGCAACGCCTGGCCGGTCGTGGTCGTGACGGTGTCGCGGGCGTCACCGGGCCGGGTCGCGGCCAAGGCCCTGATCAGGGCGTCGCCGTCGAGATCGGCCCAGCGGGTGCGGACGGGATCGGGTGCGGTGATCAGCAGCGATTGGATCTGGCGCAGCGCGGCGACGCGGGCTTTCATCGCGCTGCGCCGCACGGTCAGCAGGACCCGGATCTGCTCGACCCGCCCGTCCCCGGTCTTGGCCACGGGCAGGCTCTCGGGCTCGGCGAGGGCCTGCTGGGCAGCCGCGTAGGCGTCGATCGGGTCGGACTTCCCGCGCCGCCGCTGGGCGCGTTTGGGACGGATCACTTCGCGGATCGGCACGCCGGCCGCGGTGAGGAACCGCGCGAGGCCGGCGCCGTAGGAGTTCGTGCCCTCGAGGCCGATCAAGGTGAGCGGCCCGTATGAGGTCACGAACGCGAGCAGCAGCTCGTAACCTGCCGGTGTCGCCGGGACCTTCAGATCCCCCAGGCGCGCGCCGGTCGCAGCGAGTACCGCGACGTGATGGGTGTCTTTGTGCGTGTCGACTCCTGCGACGACGCCGACGGGGGCGACCGTCACGATCGGGGCCGTGCGTTGCGGGGCTGTTGTTGTCATGATGATCCCGTGCCTTCCTCACCAGTGGGCACGCCGGTCAGGGGCCGGGCAGACAGGACGTTGATGGGGCTCTCCAGGCTCATATGAAGTCATGCCCGCCTCTGACCGACGCAGATCGGTCACCCCACCGCCGGGAACGTGGACTGATCAGATCAAAGGCAGACCCGCAAGAGCCGCCAGTCAAGGCCGGAGTCACACGCCCCGACGACGAGGCACTTCCATCATCAACGTCAACGGCAGGTGAAAGCTGACCCCTTTTCGGCAGGCGGATTCCAACGGTGGGTTCTAGCGGCCGTCGCAACATCCCTGTAGATGAAGGGGATGGAGATGGGCATCAGGGGACGCAAGCGGCGGCTGGTCCCGGAGGACGAGTACTGGGCGCTGATCCTGTCCGGGGTGGGCACGGTCGAGGCGTGCCAGATGGTCGGGATCGGGCGCAAGACGGGATACCGATGGCGGGCGGAGCTCTGCGGGCTGGCTCCGGCCAGGAGAGCCGAGGCGCAGCAATCGGAACGCTACCTGTCGATGCTGGAACGGGAACGGATCACGGTGCTGCGCCGGCAGGGCTCGTCGATGCGGGCGATCGCCACCCGGCTTGGACGGGCGCCCTCAACGATCTCCCGGGAGCTGCGGCGCAACACCGCCGCCCACGACCGCGGAGGCTACGACCCGGTGCTGGCCCATGCCCGGGCCCGCACGGCCGCCCGACGGCACCGGCCCGGGGTACTGGCCCACGATGAGCAGCTGCGCCAGGTGGTGCAGGGCAAGCTTGAGCTGGACTGGTCTCCGCAGCAGAT
>NZ_JBHVDI010000084.1:0-15718 GCF_042802875.1 Kocuria sp. NPDC057446
ATCCGGTGCTGGTCAGGCAGCACGGTCCTCCTCCCGGTCGGCCGGTGGGTCGGGCGGCTCCGGCGCGGCCGCGACCGGCCCTCGCGGGGCGGTCGTCGGGAGCGCCGGGGCCGACACGGGCCGGCTCAGGCGGAGAGCTCGGTGCGGCCCTTGCTGCGGCGGGCGGCGAGGATGGCGCGGCCGGCGCGGGTGCGCATCCGGGCACGGAAGCCGTGCTTCTTGGCGCGACGGCGGTTATTCGGCTGAAAAGTCCGCTTGCTCACTGGTTACTCCAAAGGCGTCAGGGTGTGCGCCCGTCCACGTGCCCGTCCGCACCGGTTCGGCGCGGGCGAGGGGAACGGTCACAGCGGTGCTGGTGGATGCGTCCGAGCATGCGGATGGGCATGACAGTGGACACAAAAGACTACTCCACCCTAGACAACGGTCAGGGGGCGGTCAAATCAGCGACGGGTGGACGCGGGCCCCTGACGCCGGGCACGGAGTGCGGGGACGGCCGGGCGGGCCGGATCGAGCGGTGGGCGGAGGCTGCACCGGGTGCCGGGACGAGCGGCGCCGCTGTGCAGTCCACATCCTACCCACAGCTGTGCACGGATCTTCATCACATCCTGTGGAAAACCGGTCCGCCGGAAGCCGCGGAACGGCGCGGATCCGGGCTCGAACTACACGTCTGTAGTTCCCGGAGCCCCCGGAAAACGGGTATGAACTGCTCTGACGCATGTTCTAGGCTGGCACTCGCGGCTGGCCCCCGACAGCTTTTCCACCGTTGTGAACAACGCTGTGGACAAGATCCTCGCCGAGGGGCCGGGACGACCCGTCCACCGCCTCGTCAGCACGACGACATCTCGACGACAGCAGGAGTACGCGTGGGCACGCAGGACAATCAGGCGCTCAGCGCGCAGTGGGCCGAGTGCGTGCAGTACATGTACGAGGACCCCATGACCACGGGGCGTTACCGGGGGTTCATCTCCCTGGCCCAGCCGCAGGGCCTCATCGGCACCACGCTGCTCGTCGCCGTCCCGAACGAGCTCACCCGGGAGTTCTTCCAGAACCAGATGGCCTCCGTGCTGCGCTCGTCCGTGGGCCGTGCCTTCAGCCCCGAGACGCTCGTGGCGTTCGTGGTGGACGCCGACCTCGAGACCGCTCCCGCGCCGGAGGCCGGGGTTCCGTCGCCCACCGCGGCCCTGCCCCCGATCAGCGAGCTGGAGGCGGAGCGCAACCGCACCGACCTGCCCGCACGGACGGACCACGCCGACACCGCCGACCCCGTGGAGGTCGACCGGCGGGCGGTCGGCCTCGACCAGCCGCCCGCGGCGCCCGTGCTCCCGCCCGCGGCGCCGGCCGCCTTCGCCGGTCCGGGCACCGCGGACCGGACCCTGCCGCCGCCGCGGGACCCGCAGGCCGCGCCGCCGCGCCGCCCCGTCCAGGACACCGGCACCGCCCCCGCCGTGGTGGGGGAGTGGGACAGCTCCGCGCGGCTGAACCCCAAGTACGTCTTCGACTCCTTCGTGATCGGCCAGTCCAACCGGTTCGCCCACGCCGCGGCGTTCGCGGTGGCCGAGACCCCCGCCAAGGCCTACAACCCCCTGTTCATCTACGGGGAGTCCGGTCTCGGCAAGACCCACCTGCTGCACGCGATCGGCCACTACGCCAAGCGGCTCTACCCCCAGGTGCGGGTGCGCTACGTGAACTCGGAGGAGTTCACCAACGACTTCATCAACTCGATCCGCGACGACGAGGGCTCCTCCTTCAAGGAGATCTACCGCAACGTGGACATGCTCCTCATCGACGACATCCAGTTCCTCGCGGGCAAGGAGCACACGCAGGAGGAGTTCTTCCACACCTTCAACGCGCTGCACAACCACGAGAAGCAGATCGTGATCACCTCCGACATGCCGCCCAAGCAGCTCACCGGCTTCGCCGAGCGGATGCGCTCCCGGTTCGAGTGGGGCCTGATCACCGACGTCCAGCCCCCGGAGCTCGAGACGCGCATCGCGATCCTGCGCAAGAAGGCCACGAGCGAGGGCATGGACGCCCCCGACGACGTGCTCGAGTACATCGCCTCCCACATCTCCACCAACATCCGCGAGCTCGAGGGCGCCCTGATCCGGGTCACCGCGTTCGCCTCGCTGAACAAGCAGTCCGTGGACCTGCCCCTGGCGGAGCTGGTGCTCAAGGACCTCATCACCGACGACGGGGCGCAGGAGATCACCGCGGCCTCGATCCTCGCCCAGACCGCGGTCTACTTCGACATCAGCCTCGAGGAGCTCAAGAGCAAGTCCCGCACCCGCACCCTGGTCACCGCCCGGCAGATCGCGATGTACCTGCTGCGCGAGCTCACCGACATGTCCCTGCCGAAGATCGGCCAGGAGCTCGGCGGCCGCGACCACACCACGGTGATGCACGCCGACCGCAAGATCCGCACGCTGATGGCCGAGCGCCGGCAGATCTTCAACCAGGTCACCGAGCTCACCAACCGGATCAAGCAGCAGCAGCGCGAGGGCTGAGCGCGCCCTGCTCCTCCTCGACGGCCCCGGCGGACACCCGTCGGGGCTTTTTCGTGTAGTTCGTCCACAGGCTCCTGCCGCGGGATCACGGGCCCGGGGACACCTCCCTGCACAGCTTTTCGCCGCTTGTGGAGGGCCTGTGCACAGGACAGAACCCACACCTGTGGATAAAATTGTGGAATTCTCCGCCCGAGCGGTGGAGAACCTCGGTACAACTCCCGGGAAGGCTGTGGAACCGGCGGAACCGCGCGGATCTCGTCCACCGGCAGCAGCGGTTTCGGTGGAGCGCGAACCACAGGAACTCAACAGGCCCGCACCGCCCGGACGCTGGTCGAGAGGCAGTTATCCACAGATTCCACAGCGGTTATTAACACTCCCATCCTTAAAGAGAGATCTGGCCAAACAACAAGAATCCTGACGTGCGGCCCCGTCCGGGCCCTCACGGAACCCGAACCACAAGAACTCCGCCACGGCCGGCCGAATGGCCGTCCCCTGAAACGGACCGATACGATGCAGAGGGCGAAGACCCCGTCCGCATCGGCTGCGCCTCGCGGCGCAGCCGGCACCGAACCGGTCCGGACCGTGGCTCCGCCGTCCTTGCTCAGACTGAAAGGCAGCAACCTCTCGTGAAGTTCTCCGTCGAACGCGATGTTCTCGCCGAGGCCGTCACCTGGACCGCTCGGTCCCTGTCACCCCGGCCCCCGGTCCCCGTGCTGTCCGGTCTGCTCATCCGTGCGGAAGGCGGCTCCCTGTCCATCGCCAGCTTCGACTACGAGATCTCGGCCCGTCTGTCGATCAGCGCCGACGTCCAGGAGGAGGGCACCACCCTCGTCTCCGGCCGGCTGCTCGCGGACATCTGCCGGTCCCTGCCCTCCGCCCCGGTGGAGGTGCACGCCGACGAGGGCAAGGTCACCCTCACCTGCCGGTCCTCGCGGTTCAACCTCGCGGCCATGCCGGTCGGCGACTACCCCGAGCTCCCGGCGCTGCCGGACGTCTCCGGGGTGGTGGCCGGCGACGAGTTCGCCCACGCAGTGGCCCAGGTCAACATCGCCGCCAGCAAGGACGACACGCTGCCCATCCTCACCGGCGTGCGGGTGGAGATCGAGGGCGAGAAGATGACCCTGCTCGCCACGGACCGCTACCGGCTCGCGATGCGCGAGCTCACCTGGCGGCCCAGCAGCCAGGACATCTCCACGGCCGCCCTGATCAAGGCCCGGACCCTCAACGACATCGCCAAGACGCTGGGACCCGCCGGGGACATCAACATCGCGCTGTCCGACTCCGCGGAGCTCGTCGGCTTCGAGTCCGGCGGCCGGCGCACCACCAGCCTGCTCATCGACGGCGAGTACCCCAAGATCCGGTCCCTGTTCCCGGAGCACACCCCGATCACCGCCGCGGTGCGGACCACCGAGCTCGTCGAGGCCGTCCGGCGAGTCTCGCTCGTGGCCGAGCGCAACACCCCCGTCCGCCTGGCCTTCACGCAGGGCCAGGTGGCTCTGGACGCCGGGACCGGCGAGGACGCCCAGGCCTCGGAGGTCCTCGACGCACACCTCACGGGCGACGACATCACCGTCGCCTTCAACCCGACGTACCTGTCCGAGGGCCTGCACGCCTTCGCCTCCGACTACGTCCGGTTCTCCTTCACCGCCCCGCCCAAGCCGGCCGTGCTCTCCGCCCAGGCCGAGCCGGAGGGCGAGGACAAGGACGACTACAAGTACCTGCTGATGCCGGTGCGGCTCCCCAGCCAGTGACCGGCCGGCCCGGAACCGGAAGCTGCTGATCCCGGCGTGTTCGTCGACCACCTCTCCCTGCTCGACTACCGGACGTATGCCCATCTCGACATACGTCTCGCTCCCGGCACCACCGTGTTCCTGGGGCCGAACGGCGTGGGCAAGACGAACATCGTCGAGGCCCTGGACTACACGGCGGGCCTGTCCTCGCACCGGGTGTCCTCCGACGGTCCGCTGATCCGATTCGGCGCCGAACGCGCGATCGTCCGGGTCCGGGTGCGGCGGGGCGGCCAGCAGACCGTCCTGGAGCTCGAGCTCAACGACGGCCGCGCCAACCGGGTGCGGATCAACCGGGCGTCCCCGGTGCGGGCCCGGGACGCGCTCGGCATCGTGCGGACCGTGCTGTTCTCCCCGGAGGACCTGACCCTGGTGAAGGGCGACCCCTCCCACCGCCGGCGCTTCCTCGACGACCTCGCGAAGTCCATGCGCCCGGTCCTCGCCGGCACTCTGGCCGACTACGAGAAGGTGCTCAGGCAGCGCAACGCGCTGCTGAAGTCGGCCCGCCGCAGCGGCCGGTTCACCGACACCCACCGCTCGACCCTCGCGGCGTGGAACGACCAGTTCGCCCGCGCCGGGGCCGGCATCCTGCACGCGCGCCTGCAGCTGATCGACGCCCTGGCGCCCCAGGTGGCGACCGCCTACGGGCAGCTCACCGACGGGAGCAAGGAGACGACCCTGCGCTACGTGTCCTCGGTGCTGCCCGAGAGCGCGGCCGGGGACGTCGACCGGCTGCGCGGGTTCGGCCCGGGGGACCTGCACCAGCTGATCCTCGACGCGTGCGAGACCGCGGAGCAGCGGGAGCTCGAGCGGGGGATGACCCTCGTGGGCCCGCACCGCGACGAGCTCGAGCTGGTGCTCGGCACGGCGCCGGCCCGGGGCTACGCCTCGCACGGGGAGACCTGGTCCTACGCCCTCGCCCTGCGGCTCGGCTCCTGGTACGTGCACCTCGCGGACGACCCCACGGAGGGCGCGGCGCCGATCCTCGTCCTGGACGACGTCTTCGCGGAGCTCGACGCCCGCCGCCGCAGCCGCCTCGCCGCGATCGTGGCCTCGGCGGAGCAGGTGCTCGTGACCGCCGCGGTCGAGGAGGACCTGCCCGCCGAGCTCGTCGCCGGTCCGCACGACGTGGTGCGGGTGGGCCCCGGCACGGCCGTCCGCGACGACGAGCAGGTGGCCGCCGGCGCCGGCCCGGAGCCGGAGGAGGCGTCGTCGTCGTGACCCGGCGGCCGCGCGAGGAGGACGACCGTCCTGCCCGGAGGACCCCGGAGCCGTCCGGGGCCGGCCCGGGCGCGTCCGCGCGGGACGTGCCGGAGCGCGGGGTTCCGGAACGCGATGTTCCGGAGCGGGACGTGCCCGAGGCGAACGTCGTGCGCATCGAGGACGAGATCGACGCTCCCGCCGCGCTGCTCACCCGGATGCGCCGTGCCGCGGAGGCCCGCGGGGACGGGCGGCTCCACGGCGCGGCCGCGCGGCGCAACCTCAAGGGCTTCGGCGCCGCGATGGAGTCGACCACCGCGTCCGCCGCCGAGCGCCTCGGCCGACGGGGCAACGACGTGGACCCGCGGGCGCTCGGCGGCTACTCCGGGGCGGGCCGCTCCGCCCGGGACCCCCGGGGCGTCGGCTCGGTGCTGGACGGGCTCGTGTCCGGGCGCGGCTGGAAGGCGCCGGTGGCCGTGGGCTCGGTCCTCGCCCGCTGGGACGACCTCGTGGGCCCGGGCATCGCCGGGCACTGCCGGCCGGAGAGCTTCGACGAGACCGTGGTGCGGGTCCGGTGCGACTCCACCGCCTACGCGGCGAACCTGCGGCTCATGGTCCCGCAGCTGCTGCGCATGTTCGACGAGCACCTGGGGGAGGGCATCGTCACCCGGATCGAGATCCTCGGTCCCACGGCGCCGAGCTGGAAGCGCGGCCGCCGCTCCGTGCAGGGGCGGGGCCCTCGCGACACCTACGGGTGAGCCCGGCCGGCACGGGCCGCTGGACGGCCTCGTGGCGCGCTGCGGCACCCCGGGGGTGTCCCGGGGGTGGCGGAGCGGAGGAAAAGTGGTCCAGAGGCCCTTTCCCGGCCGCTCAGAGGGACCTGGGGGCACCCCGGGGCCACGGTTTTCCGATAGAATCGAGAACAGACAGCAATCGACGGACCGGGCCCCCACGGCCGATCGTGGAACCACGCCCGCAGTACGGGCACCCGGCGACGTCGACCCGTTCCGACCCCGCACGAGCCGATGAGCCGCCGACCGTCTCATCGGCGTTCTCCTGTGCCGTCCGGAGCGGGACCGGTGTGCCCAACAGGAGGAGCCAGGAACCCGTGGCAACAGAGGATCCGCAGAAGCGCGAGTACGGTGCCGGTGACATCACCGTCCTGGAAGGTCTCGAGGCCGTCCGGAAGCGCCCCGGCATGTACATCGGCTCGACCGGCCCGCGGGGGCTGCACCACCTCGTGTACGAGGTGGTCGACAACTCGGTCGACGAGGCCCTGGCGGGCTACTGCGACCACATCGAGATCACGCTCCAGGCCGACGGCGGCGTCAAGGTCGTGGACAACGGCCGTGGCATCCCCGTGGACATCCACCCGACGGAGGGCCGGCCCACCGTCGAGGTCGTCATGACGATCCTGCACGCGGGCGGCAAGTTCGGCGGCGGCGGCTACGCCGTCTCCGGCGGCCTGCACGGCGTGGGGATCTCCGTGGTCAACGCGCTGTCCCGGCGCGTCGAGACCGAGGTCCGGCGCCAGGGCCGCGTCTGGCGGATGGCCTTCGCCGACGGCGGCGTGCCGCAGGGCGAGCTGGCCCGGGGCGAGGAGACCTCGGAGACCGGCACCACCCAGGTCTTCTACCCGGACCCCGGCATCTTCGAGACCGTCGACTTCGACTTCGAGACGCTGCGCGCCCGCTTCCAGCAGATGGCCTTCCTCAACAAGGGCCTGCGGATCACCCTCACGGACGAGCGGGCCCCGGAGGAGTCCGGCGAGGAGATCGCCGGCTC
Source organism: Kocuria sp. NPDC057446 (assembly GCF_042802875.1). Lineage (NCBI taxonomy): Bacteria > Bacillati > Actinomycetota > Actinomycetes > Micrococcales > Micrococcaceae > Kocuria > Kocuria sp. NPDC057446. Next base: position 7,277 of record NZ_JBHVDI010000084.1, read on the forward strand.
CGCCTCGGACCGCACCGCGGCCCACCCGGAGGCCGAGCCGGTCGAGGGCCGCGACGGCGGCACGGCCGTTGCCCGGCTCAACCACGAGGACGAGGACCACGCGGGCCACCGCAGGGTCGTCTACAAGTACGACCACGGCCTGCTCGACTACGTGACGTTCCTGAACACGTCCAAGAAGGCCGACCTCGTGCACGACGACGTCATCGCGCTCGAGTCCGAGGACACGGAGCGGAAGATGTCCCTCGAGCTCGCCATGCAGTGGACCACGGCCTACACCGAGTCCGTGCACACGTACGCGAACACGATCAACACCCACGAGGGCGGCACCCACGAGGAGGGCTTCCGCTCGGCCATGACCTCCCTGGTGAACCGCTACGCCCGGGAGAACAAGCTGCTCCGGGACAAGGACGAGAACCTCACCGGCGACGACGTCCGCGAGGGCCTCACGGCCGTCATCTCGATCAAGCTCGCCGAGCCCCAGTTCGAGGGCCAGACGAAGACCAAGCTCGGCAACTCCGAGGCGAAGACCTTCGTCCAGCGCGAGGTGAACAACCGGTTCGGCGACTGGCTCGAGCGCAACCCGGCCGCCGCGCGGGAGATCATCCGCAAGGCGATCAACGCCTCGCAGGCACGGCTCGCGGCCCGCAAGGCGCGCGAGACCACCCGGCGCAAGGGCCTGCTCGAGTCGGGCGGGATGCCGGGCAAGCTCAAGGACTGCTCGTCCAAGGACCCGTCCCTGTCCGAGATCTACATCGTGGAGGGCGACTCCGCGGGCGGTTCGGCGGTGCAGGGCCGCGATCCCGCGCACCAGGCGATCCTGCCCCTGCGCGGGAAGATCCTCAACGTGGAGCGCGCGCGGCTGGACCGGGCGCTGTCCAACACCGAGGTGCAGTCGATGATCACCGCGTTCGGCGCGGGCATCGGCGACGACTTCGACATCGAGAAGGCGCGGTACCACAAGATCGTGCTGATGGCCGACGCCGACGTCGACGGGCAGCACATCACCACGCTGCTGCTCACCCTGCTGTTCCGGTTCATGCGCCCGCTCATCGAGCACGGCTTCGTCTACCTGGCGCAGCCGCCGCTCTACCGGATCAAGTGGTCCAACGCCCCGCACGACTACGTCTACACGGACGCCGAGCGGGACGAGGCCCTGGCCCGCGGGCTGGCCAACAACCAGCGCATCCCCAAGGACAACGGCATCCAGCGCTACAAGGGCCTCGGCGAGATGGACTACACCGAGCTGTGGGACACCACGATGGACCCCGACCACCGCACCCTGCTGCAGGTGACCATGGAGGACGCGGCGGCCGCCGACCAGATCTTCTCCGTGCTCATGGGCGAGGACGTCGAGTCCCGCCGCGAGTTCATCCAGCAGAACGCCAAGGACATCCGGTTCCTCGACATCTGATCCGCGACATATGTTCCGCCCGGCATGTGATGGACGGCGGCGGGCGCTGCGCAGGACATCGAGGACCAGCTGACAGAACGGAAAGACCGCATGAGTGACGAGACCCAGGACGGCCAGACCCCGGAGGACGCCGGTCTCGCCGGCGACCTCGAGCACACCCCCGTGCTGACCGACCGCGTGGAGCAGGTCGACCTGCAGACCGAGATGCAGCGCTCCTACCTCGACTACGCGATGGCCGTCATCGTGGGCCGCGCCCTGCCGGACGTCCGCGACGGGCTCAAGCCGGTGCACCGGCGCGTGCTCTACGCGATGTACGACGGCGGCTACCGCCCGGACCGCTCCTTCAACAAGTGCGCCCGCGTGGTGGGCGAGGTCATGGGCCAGTACCACCCGCACGGCGACTCCGCGATCTACGACGCCCTCGTGCGGCTGATCCAGGGCTGGGTGATGCGGTACCCGCTGGCCCTCGGTCAGGGCAACTTCGGCTCCCCGGGCAACGACGGCGCGGCGGCCCCCCGGTACACCGAGACCAAGATGGCGCCCATCGCCATGGAGATGGTCCGGGACATCCACGAGGAGACCGTCGACTTCCAGGACAACTACGACGGCAAGAACCAGGAGCCGTCGGTGCTGCCGTCCCGGTTCCCGAACCTGCTGGTCAACGGCTCCTCCGGCATCGCCGTGGGCATGGCCACCAACATCCCGCCGCACAACCTGCGCGAGGTCGCGGACGGCGTGCAGTGGTACCTCCAGCACCCGGACGTCTCCAACGAGACGCTGCTCGAGGAGCTCCTGCAGCGGATCAAGGGCCCGGACTTCCCGACCGGCGCGCAGATCCTGGGCCACAAGGGCATCGAGGACGCCTACCGCACCGGCCGCGGCTCGATCGCCATGCGGGCCGTGGTCAACGTCGAGGAGATCCACAACCGCACCTGCCTGGTGGTCACCGAGCTGCCCTACCAGGCGAACCCGGACAACCTCGCGATGAAGATCGCGGACCTGGTCAAGGACGGCCGGATCACCGGCATCGCCGACATCCGGGACGAGACCTCCGGGCGCACCGGCCAGCGCCTGGTGATCGTGCTCAAGCGCGACGCCGTGGCCAAGGTGGTGCTCAACAACCTCTACAAGCACACGCAGCTGCAGGACAACTTCTCCGCCAACATGCTCGCGCTCGTCGACGGGGTGCCCCGCACCCTGAGCCTCGACGCGTTCATCCGGCACTGGGTCACCCACCAGATGGACGTCATCGTCCGCCGGACCCAGTACCGCCTGCGGCAGGCCGAGGCCGAGGCCCACATCCTGCGGGGCCTGCTCAAGGCGCTCGACGCCCTGGACGAGGTCATCGCGCTGATCCGCCGCTCGCCGACGGCCGACGACGCCCGCACCGGGCTCATGGAGCTGCTGCAGATCGACGAGGACCAGGCGCAGGCCATCCTCAACATGCAGCTGCGCCGGCTCGCGGCCCTCGAGCGGCAGAAGATCCAGGACCGGCACGCCGAGCTCGAGCGGCTCATCGCCGAGTACACCGAGATCATCGCCTCGGAGGAGCGCCAGCGCGGCATCATCGCCTCGGAGCTCGACGAGATCGTGGGCCGCTACGGCGACGACCGCCGCTCCGAGATCATGTACGGCTACGACGGCGACATGTCGATGGAGGACCTGATCCCCGAGGAGGAGATGGTCGTGACCATCACCCGCGGCGGATACGTCAAGCGCACCCGCTCCGACCAGTACCGCTCCCAGCGGCGCGGCGGCAAGGGCGTCAAGGGCGCCCAGCTGCGCGGGGACGACGTCGTCGAGCACTTCTTCGTGACCACCACCCACAACTGGATCCTGTTCTTCACGAACCTGGGCCGGGTCTACCGCACCAAGGCGTACGAGCTGCTCGAGGCGGGCCGGGACTCCAAGGGCCAGCACGTGGCCAACCTGATGGCCTTCCAGCCGGGGGAGCGGATCGCCCAGGTCATGGAGCTGCGCTCCTACAGCGACGCCCCGTACCTGGTATTGGCCACCCGCAGGGGCCTCATCAAGAAGTCGCGGCTGATGGACTACGACACCAACCGCACGGCCGGGGTGATCGCGATCAACCTGCGCGACGACGACGAGCTCGTCTCGGCCCAACTGGCCTCCGCGCAGGACGACCTGCTCCTCGTCTCCCGCAACGGCATGTCCCTGCGCTTCACCGCGAGCGACGAGGTGCTGCGGCCGATGGGGCGGGCGACCTCCGGGGTCACCGGCATGAAGTTCCGCGACGGCGACGAGCTGCTCTCCGCCAACGTGGTCACCGACGACGCCTACGTCTTCGTGGTCACCGAGGGCGGCTACGCCAAGCGCACCAAGGTGGAGGAGTACCGGGTGCAGGGCCGCGGCGGCATCGGCATCAAGGTGGCGAAGCTCGCGGAGCAGCGCGGCCGGCTGGTCGGCGGGATCATCGTGGGCGAGGAGGACGAGGTCCTCGTGGTCATGGAGTCCGGCAAGGTCGTGCGGACCGGCGCCTCCGAGGTGCCGGCCAAGGGCCGCGACACGATGGGCGTGATCTTCGCGAAGCCCGCGCAGGGGGACGCGATCACCGGGGTGGCCCGCAACGCCGACCGGGAGATCGCCGAGGAGGTCGACGCCGAGGCCGTCGCCGAGGTCGACGTCCGGCTCGACGAGACGATGGAGACGGCCGACGTCCTGGACGCCGACGAGACCGGCGAGCTCGATCCCGTCCCCGGTTCCGGGGACAGCGCGGCCGATGAAGTAGCGTTGGACCCGAACAACAACGGAGGTAACGCATGAGCTCGAGTTCCGGCTCCAACGCCGCCGGCACGTCCGGACGCGCCCCCCTGGCGTCCGCACCCCGCGCCGGGACCGGGGCCCCGTCCGGGAAGGCGAGGCCCTCGACGAGCGCCCGGCCCGCGCCGAAGCCGGCGAAGTCCGGCTCCGCGGCGCCGAGCGCCGCGCGGTCCGGCACCGCCCCGGCCAAGAGCTCCCGGCCCGCGAGCTCGACGAAGGGACTGGTCCGCCCGGCCCCGCGCCCGCGCGTGCGCCGGGCCCGGCTCGTGGTCTCGAAGGTGGACACCTGGTCGGTGCTCAAGCTCGCGTTCCTGCTGTCCGTCGCGCTGGGGATCATCACCGTGGTCGCCGCGGTGGTGCTGTGGATCGTCCTGGACCTCACGGGCCTGTTCGACGGGATCAACGAGCTGCTCGGCATGCTGGGCGGTGCCGGCGGGGCGCTGAACATCAAGGACTTCCTGTCCCTGGGGCAGATCGCGATCTTCGCGACCATCGTCTCCGTGGTCAACGTCATCCTGCTGACCGCCCTCTCGGTGCTCGCGGCCCTGCTGTACAACATCGCGGCGGCCCTCGTGGGCGGGATCGGGCTGACCCTCACGGACGACTGATCCGGCGCGGTGGCCGGGCTCCGGACGGGCCGGAGCGATTTGGCACGGGTCGGCAACTCCGGTATCGTTTCTTCTCGGTCCGCAAGGGCCGACGAGAGGGCGTATAGCTCAGACGGTTAGAGCGCTTCGCTGATAACGAAGAGGTCCCAGGTTCAATTCCTGGTACGCCCACGGTTCCCTCTTCCGCAGGTCAGGAGGCTGGCGTGAACAGGAAAGTGGCTGCGGCTCTCGCCCTGGTCGGGGCGTCGGTCGCGGTGCTCACCAAGCTGCGGGAGGCCGACGCCGACAGGAGCGCCTGGGCGGACGCCACCGACGAGGTGGAGTAGCCCGGCACACCGCGGGGACGTGGCGCAATTGGTAGCGCATCTGCTTTGCAAGCAGAGGGTTAGGGGTTCGAGTCCCCTCGTCTCCACCACATCGGATCCCGATCGAGCGAATGCTCGGTCGGGATCTCGTCATTGCGGGCACCTCGCACTCCTCTCCGGGCAGCCGCGGGTGGGACCACGGTCTCGTGGCAGACTGGGCGCGTCACCGACCGTCCTCCCGGCGAACTCCCCGGCACCTGCCAGGTGAGCCGGCCGGATCCCAGGAGAACCCATGTCCCGAGACGACTTCGCCGACAAGGCTCTGACCCCTCTGCCGGGCATCGACCCCGGAGAACCGCTCGAGCGGGTGAGCGGCTGGAAGGTCGTGGGCCCGGGCCTGGTCGTCGCCGCCACCGGTGTGGGCGCCGCCGACCTCGTCGCCACGCTCACCGCCGGCTCCCGGTTCGGCTACGGCCTGCTCTGGGCCGTCGTGCTCGGCACGATCCTGAAGATTATCCTCGTGGAGGGCGCCGGCCGGTACTCCCTGGCCACCGGGCGCACCATCTTCGAGGGGTGGCGCTCCCTCGGCCGGTGGACCACCGTCTATTTCGGCCCCTACATCCTCATCTGGGGCTTCGTCTACGGCGCCACCGCCATGTCCTCGGCCGCGCTGCCGCTGGCCGCGCTGTTCCCGGTCCTGCCCCTGTGGGCGTGGGCTGTCTTCATGGGCCTGCTCGGCTTCGCGATGGTCTGGTTCGGCCGCTACGCGCTCGTGGAGCGGCTCGCCGCGCTCATGGTGGGCATCATGTTCGTCGTGGTCGTGGGTCTGGCGGTCATCGCGGTCCCGAACGTCCCTGCGATGCTCCGCGGCTTCGTCCCGATCATCCCGGAGGGCGGCCTGGTCTACACCCTGGCGCTGGCCGGCGGCATCGGGGGCACCATCACCCTGGCCGCCTACGGCTACTGGCTGCGGGAGAAGGGCTGGTACCGGCCACGCTGGATGCGGGTGATGCAGCTGGACAACGCCGCCGCCTACACCGTCACCGGCATCTTCGTGGTCGCGATGCTCATCGTGGGCGTCGAGGTGCTCTACTCCGCGGGCTACGCGATCAGCGCCGGGGACGAGGGCCTGCTCGAGCTGGGCGAGATCCTGAAGGACCGCTACGGCGACGTCATCGGCACCGCGTTCCTCGTCGGCTTCTGGGCGGCGTCCTTCTCCTCGCTGGTCGGCGTGTGGTCCGGCGTCTCCCTGATGTTCGCCGACTTCTGGGGGAACATCCGCGGCAAGCACAGCGGGCACCCGGACACCGTGACCGGCGGCAAGTACTTCCGGTTCTACCTGCTCTGGCTGACGTTCCCGCCGATGCTGCTGTTCATGCTCGGCCGGCCGGTGTTCCTGATCCTGCTCTACGGCGTGCTGGGCGCCCTGTTCATGCCGTTCCTGGCCCTGACCCTCATCTGGCTGCTCAACACGCGGCGCACCCCCGAGCGCTGGCGCAACGGCGTCCTCACGAACGTGATGCTCGGCGTGTGCGTGGTGCTGTTCACCGTGCTGGGGCTCTACCAGGCGTGGGACACGCTCCAGGACGTGATCGTCTGGTTCCGGGGCTGAGCCACCCGCTGCACGACGGAGGCCCCCGCCCCTTTGCGGGTGCGGGGGCCTCCGTCCGGACGGGGGCGTGGATCAGGCCTCGTTCTCGTCCTTCTTGCCCTGGATCTGCTCCTTGACCTCGTGGATCGTGGTCTTGGCGTCCTCGCCGACGGTCTTGGCGCTGTCCTTGACCTCGGAGGCGGCCTCCGAGACGCCACCGGACTGGCCGGCAGGGGTGGTCGCGTCCTTGACGTCGTCGACCTTCACACCGGTGCCGGCGGCCACGGTGGACTGCTGGGCCACGGGGGACGCGGTCACGCGCGGGGACGTGGCGGCAGGGGTCTTCCAGGGGTCCTCGACCGGGCGCGACGCCTTCCAGGCGGCCACGCCGGCCACTCCACCGGCCGCGAGCAGCCCGAGCAGCAGCAGGCCCTTGTGGGACTTCTCGGCCTTCTTCTGCTGCCGGGCGTAGTCCTTGGCGACCTTCGAGGCGGCCTTCTTCGCGTTGGCCACGGCCTTCTTGTCACCGGTCAGCTTCGCGACGATGGCCTCGAGCTGCTCCGGGGTGTCCGCGTCGGCGAACTTGCCGGCGAGCAGGGCGGCGGCGCCGGCGTACTTCGCCTGCATCGCCGCGCGGCTCTCGGTGGCCCGGTCCGCGGCCTTCGCGGCCACGGGACCGGCGGTCTTCGCGGCCTTCGCCGCGACCGGGGCGGTCACCGCGGCGGCCTTCAGCTTCGCGGAGTCGGAGAGCTCGTGGGCGCGGCCCAGGCCCTCCTGGACCTTGGGGCCGGCGGTGGCGACGCCACCGGCGAGGGCAGCGGCGCCTGCCTCGACACCGTGCTGGAGCCGGGGCGCGAGGTCACCGATCTCCTTGGACGCCCACTTGCCGGCGTCCAGGACCCTGCTCTCGGCGACCTTCTGCGCCGCGACGGCCTTCTTCTCGCTCTTGGACTTCTTGAAGCTCATGAATCCATCCCTCCTCGGGTCGTGACAATCCGACTTCAGCATACGGGCACAGCCGTTCCGGCAGGAGGGCGTACCGCGCCGTTCCGGGGTTTTTCACTGTGCGCTGAACCTCGTGACCCCACCGGGAGGCCCTTCGGGCGCCGTGCAAGAATGAGCGCATGACTTCTGCCATCCCCACCGCCAAGGCGACCATCCACACGAACCACGGCGACATCGTCGTGAACCTGTTCGGCAACCACGCGCCGAAGACCGTCAAGAACTTCATCGGCCTCTCGGACGGCACCCAGGAGTGGAGCGACCCGCGCACCGGCGAGAAGCAGACCGGTCCCCTCTACCAGGACGTGGTCTTCCACCGCATCATCCGGGACTTCATGATCCAGGGCGGCGACCCCCTGGGCCAGGGCATCGGCGGGCCGGGCTACGAGTTCGACGACGAGATCCACCCCGAGCTCGACTTCTCGAAGCCCTACGTCCTGGCCATGGCCAACGCCGGCAAGCGCAACGGCAAGGGCACCAACGGGTCCCAGTTCTTCATCACCACGGCTCCCACCACCTGGCTGCAGGGCAAGCACACCATCTTCGGCGAGGTGGCCGACGACGCGTCCCGGAAGGTCGTGGACGAGCTGAACAACGTCCGCACCGGCGGCATGGACCGCCCGGTCGAGGACTGCGTGGTCACCTCGATCGACATCGAGCAGCTCTAGATCCGAGCACTCTCCCCGCCCCGGCGCCCCCGGGACGGGGACCAGCGGCGCAGGCCCGTCCGGAGCGATCCGGACG